>NZ_JBHUZW010000013.1:0-58404 GCF_042667215.1 Cellulomonas sp. NPDC057328
GCGCCGCGCCCGGCCTCGGACAGCAGCGCGGCCCCCCCCCCCCCCGCGGAGGGCTTCACCCGGGCGGCCCGTCGCCCGGGCGCCGGGCCGCACGGTGGCGTCCGGGGGCGGCGGCCGGGCACGACACGGCCGGCGTGCGGCGGGTGCCCCCGGTCGGCCGGTGCACGGCGCCCGTCGCGGTTACCGTCGGCTCGTGGGGCGCGCCGCGCGCAGGACGGACGTCGAGCTCGTCGAGGACGACGACGCCGACGGACGCGCGCCCGCCGACGAGCCGCGCCCGGCGCGCGCGGCGGCCGACGACGGCGCGAACGGCCCGAGCTTTGGCTCACCGCACGACGTCACGACGGGCGCGCCGGACCCACGCTCCTCCGCATGGACCGCGCGTCGCCGCCTGTGGGGCGCCGTCGCGGCCGGCCTCGCGCTCGTCGCGGTGGCGGTCGGCGCCCAGACGGTCGTCGACGCCCGCGAGCGCGCCGAGGACGCCCGCCTCGCGTCGGTGCCGGGGGTGATCGCGCCGGTCCCGCCCGAGATCGAGGTGCTGTGGTCGGCCACCGGCGACGAGCTGCCGTACGCGGTGACGTGGCCGTGGTCGGACGCCGTCGTGGGTCTGCGGACCGCCGCGACGCAGGGTCGGGACGTGGTCGCGCTCGACCCGGCGACGGGCGCGACGCGGTGGCGCGTGCCGCTCGTCGACCCGCCGGACGAGGACGCCGCCGACGTGCGCGCCGTGGGCTCGCTGTGCGTGGCGGCCGACGACCCGCCGGCGCCGCCGTCGGCGCTGCCGGCGCGCATCGCGTGCCTCGCGTCCGACGTGTGGCAGGTGCGCCGCGCCGACGACTGGGTGCGCAGCACGCCCACGACGTCGCGCGTCGTCGTCCTCGCGACCGCGGACGGGGAGGTCGTCGCGGACGTGCCGACGGACACGGTGGCAGGCACGTTCGCCGACGCGGTCGGCGTGCTGGACGGCGTGGCGGTGGTGGCGGGCTCGCCGGCGGGCGGCGGCACGGAGGCGTGGGGCCTGGACCTGGCGACGGGTGCGGAGCTGTGGCGGGTGCCGGTGTCGGCGGGTGCGCGGGACCCGTACCCGTGGTGGCGCGCGCAGGTGGTGGTCGCGGACGGCGTCGCGGCGGTGGTGGGGCAGCGCGACGTCGTGGTCGTGGAGGCGGACGGGGCGGTGCGGCGCACGGTGCCGCGTGCCGGCGGCGACCCGGAGGTCGGTGCGGGCTTCGACGTGCGCGGCGGCCTGCGGCTGACGGACGGGTCGTCGACGACGTTCGTCCGCCCGGACGGCGACCTCGAGCTCGACGGCGCGGCGGTGTGGACGACCGTCGACGACGGCAGCGCCCCGGGCCTGCTGCTCATGACGGACGGCGACCTGCGTGCGCACGACGCGGCGACGGGCGAGCGCCGCTGGGACGTGGCGGCTGCCGAGACGTCGACGGCGGTGGTGCTGGACGGGCGCGTGCACGCCGCGACGCGCGAGGGGCTGGTGACGCTCGACGCCGCGACCGGCGAGGTGCTGTGGCGGCGTGACGGGGAGGGGTCCGGTCGGTCGGTCGGCGCGCCTGTGACGGACGGACGGGTGCTGCACGTGGCGCGCGAGGGCCGCGGCGGGGGGCGCGAGCTGGTGGCGCTCGACCCGGCGGACGGGCACGAGGTGGGCAGCGTGCCGCTGCCGGAGGGGGTGCGCGGCGTGCAGTCGGTCGGCGGGCTGCTGGTCGGCTGGGACGACGACCGGCTGTCGGTGCTGGGCGCGCGCGCCGGCTGACGCGAGGGGGCGGGGGCCGACGACGCACGACGGCCGCCGGCCACCCCGCGCGGGTGACCGGCGGCCGCGTCGCGCGCCGCGTCAGGTGCGCGTCAGCGGCGCACCCACTTCTGGTTGGCGGTGCCGCCGCAGTCCCACAGCTGCACCCGTGCGCCGTTCGCGCCGTTCCAGTCCGCGATGTCGAGGCACCGGTTCGACTGCGGGTTCACGAGGTCGCCGGCGGCGGTGAGCACCCACTGCTGCGCGGCGTTGCCGCTGCACGTCGCGACCTGCACGGGCGACCCGTTGGTGGTGCCGCCCCACACGACGTCGAGGCACTGGTCCGTGCCGACGCGCAGCGCCGTGCCGACCTGCCGCCACTGCTGCGCGGCCGTGCCGTTGCACTCCCACATCTGCACCCGGGTGCCGGCGGTGATGGCGCCGCCCGTGACGTCGAGGCACTTCCCGTTCCACCGGCTGACGAGCGCCTGCCCGGTGGGCGTGGGCGTCGTCGGCGTCCCGGGGTTCGTCGTGGTGCCGCCCGTGAAGGACGTGAGGTCGACGCGCGCGCTGCGGGGGTCGCCGTCGTGCACGAGCGACTCGAACGCGCCGACGTCGTCGAACGCGAACGCGTACGCACGGCCGTCGGCCATCGCGGCGTGCACGGCCCGGCCGTACAGGTTGGGCGGCGTGCTGCGGTAGAACTGCGCGGCGTCGAGCACCGGCTCGGTGGTGCTCGTGCCGAGCGTGCCGCGGAACAGCGCGGCGCACAGGGTGCGGGCGATCGGCCCGACGACCTGGTCGTTCGGCGCGTGCAGCGCGCCGTCGCAGCCCCACACGTCCGACGACGAGGGACGCTGGAACGCCGCGACCTCACGGCCGGACGTGTCGGTGAACCGCATCGTCGTGCCGGACGTGCGGCCGGTGTACCGGACCTCGGGTCGGTCGCCGAACGGCTGCACCGTGAGGGTGCGCGAGGTGTAGGCGTTCCACGCCGAGGCGATGTACCCGTCGAGGAACGTCGTGCTCATGAGGCCGGCGCTCGCCGCCTTGCCGGGCGCGAGCACGCGCAGCACGGTGCCGTCGGCGCGCGTGACGACGCTGCGCGCCCACGCGGGGTCGGCGCGCAGGGCGTCGATGATCTGCTGGCGGCCGTTCGCGACCAGGCGGCCGGTGGTCCGCGTCTGGCCGGACGCGCCGGTGACGCTGACGGAGTGCGGCACGGCGAACATGTCGACCTGCGAGCTGTTCAGCCACAGGCCGGCGTCGTTGTAGGTGAGCTCGCTCCAGTCGAACAGGATGTCGCGCGTCGGGTCGCCGCCCGCCCACGGCGCGGGCTGCACGAGCCCGTCCGGCGTGAGCGAGAACGGCAGCTTCTGCCCGAACGAGAAGTAGATGCGGCCCGAGAAGCCGCGCGGCACCTGCACGGTGACCGCGCCGCCGTTCGACGGGCCGGCGATGGCGCTGTCCGGCGCCGGCGACGGCGGGTTGGACCCGGCCGGCCACTGCCGGAACGTGCCGCCGGCGTCGACCCAGCCGAGCCGGCCGGTCGCCAGGTTGGTGCCGAGCACGTGCACGTACACCTGCTCACCGCGGCCCGAGCTGTTCGCGACCGTGATCGGCAGCCGGTCCGGCCCGACCGCGGCCGCCGGTGCGGCCGCCCCCATGACACAGAGTGCTCCCGCGACCAGCGCGGTGAGCCACGTCCGTAGCTGACGCATCGAATGTCGTCCCTTCGCCCCCCGGTGGGCCCGCGCGCCTCGCTGCTCGCGGGTGCGGGCGCGCGACACGGCGCGCCCGGACGCCCGGTGCGCGACCTCTCCGCCGCACACCGTCGGGCAATTAGTAAGCGACCCTGACATATGCGACGGCAGGCGCGCGTCGCCCGAAGGTGTGGTTGTTTTCGCGTTATCGCACTGGAGTCATGGGACGTCTTGTGGGACGTCAGCCGGACCGGCGGGCGCGGGACCGGACGAGGGCCTGCAGCGCGTCGACCGTCGTGGACGCGTCCGTCGCGCTCACGTCGTCGCGCCACCGCCGGTGGACGTCGTCGAACGCCCGCGCGCCCACGGCGACCGCCTCGCGGCCGCGTTCGGTGACGTGCAGGTGCTTGCGGCGCGCGTCCGCGGCGTCGGGCGCGCGGTCGACGTAGCCGAGCCCTTCGAGGGTCGCGATCGTCTTCGCGGCGGCCTGCCGGGTCACGCCCAGCGCACGCGCGAGGTCCGCGGCACTGTCCGCGCCGGCGTCGATCGCCTGCATGGCGAACTCGTTCGCCACCGTCAGCCCGGGGTGGCCGGCGCGACCGAGCTCGGCCGCCACCTCGTCGACCATCGCCTCGAAGGCACCGAGCAGGAGCCGGGCGAGCTGCGCACCCTCCGACGTCGTCACGGCCCGACGCTACCGCGAGTCGGAGTATTGACAACCGGGTTGCCCGTTCGTAGGTTGACAACCTAGTTGTCTATATCGAGGAGACTCCGATGCACACTTCTGTCACACCGGCCGGCGCCACCATCCCCGGCGCCCGCCACCGCACCACGGACGTCAACGGCACGACGCTGCACCACGTCACCGTGGGCACGTCCGGGGACCCGGTGCTGCTCGTCCACGGCTTCCCGGAGTCCTGGTGGGTGTTCCATCGCCTCATCCCGCTCCTCGCCGAGCGGCACCGCGTCGTCGCCGTCGACCTGCGCGGCTTCGGCGACTCGGCGGTCGCCGGGGCGGACTTCAGCAGCGCCGTCGCCGCCGAGGACCTCCACGCGCTCATCGGTGCACTCGACCTCGGGCCCGTGCACCTCGTCGGGCAGGACATCGCCGGCGGCACCCTCTACCGGCTGGCAGGCGACCACCCCGGCGACGTCCGGAGCCTGACCGCGATCGAGATGGGCCTCGCCGGCTTCGGCCTCGAGGGCTTCGCCGACGTGACGCGCGGCGGCTCCTGGCACATCGGCGTGCTCGCCGCACCGGGCATCGCGCGGCTCCTCCTCACCGGCCGCGAGCGCGAGCTGCTCGGTGAGTGGGCGTTCCCGTCGATGACCGTCGTCCCCGGGGCCGTCGACGACGCCGACGTGGCCGAGCTCGCCCGCACCTTCGCGCGCGACGGCGGCTGGGAGGGCGCGGCCGGGCTCTACCGGTCGATGCTCACCGAGGGCGACGAGTTCCGCGCCCGGGCGCACACGCCGCTGGCGATCCCGGCCCTCGCCGTCGGCGGCTCCGGCGGACCGTTCACCGCCGCGACGCTCGCACAGGTCGTCCGCGGGCCGGTGCGGGCGGTGGAGCTCGACGGCGTCGGCCACCACGTCGCCCTCGAGGCGCCTGATCGCCTGGCCGCGGCGCTCCTCGACTTCCTGGCGTCGCTCTGACGTCGCGGCCGCCGGCGCACGCGTGCGGGCAGCCACCGCCGACCTCGTCACCCCGGCGCTCACCTCGTCACACCTGCCTGACGAGGTCGGCGCGGGTGTGACGAGGTCGGCGTGCTGGTGCGGGCGGTTGTCGTCGTCGAAGCCGCACGGGCGACGCCGCGGACCGGCGTTCGTCGAGTCGCCCCGCCTGCGCCCGTCACCCGGCACACTGCCCTCGTGTCGGACGGCGGGAGCGGCAGGGGCGACCGGTCGCCGGCGGCCGGCAGGCTCGCCCGCCTGTCCGGTGGAGTCGTGGCGGTCCTCTGCACCATCGGGCTCGTCCTCGTCGTCACCGTCATCGTCGTGCTCCCGGGGGACATGCGCCTGCACGACCTCGCGGTCGACCTGCAGGCGAGGGGCACGTCCGCCCAGGTGGCGGAGGTGACGTCGGACGGCCGCATCGTCTTCACCACGGCCGACGGCCGGCGCGTCGACGCCCGGGTCGCGACGAGCGGCGAGCCCCCCGTGCTGGAGGCCGGCACGCCGGTGGTCTACCTGTCCTCCGACCCGACGACCGTCATGGCCGCCTCAGAGCTCGACTACTACCTGCATGAGGCGGTGCCCGGCGGGGTGTCGATGTTCGTGCTCGGGGTGACGCCGTGCCTCCTCACCGCGGGCGCGTGGGCGCTCACCCGGCGTCACCCGTGGTGGGACGACGTGACGCGCCTCCTGCCCGACCTGCCCTGACCCGTGGGCGTGGATGCCGCCGGACGCGCGTCCGCGGGGCGGGCGCGGCGAACGGGTGGACCTGGTCCGAGGTCCCCCCACCCCTCCACTAGGCTCACCGCGCCCCCCACCCCCGCCTGGAGGCCGCACGCCCGTGGACCGCAACCTCGTGTACGTCTTCGACGTCGCGGGCGCCGACGCCGGGCGCCTCGACGACGAGCCGACGGTCCGCCGCTGCCTCGACGCGGTGGTCCGCCGCGCGGGCCTGACGCCGGTCGGCGCGGACGCCGCGCACCGGTTCACGCCGCAGGGGCTGAGCGTCGCGGTGATCCTCGCGGAGTCGCACGTCGCGGTGCACACGTGGCCCGAGCGCGGCACGGCGTACGTCACGCTGACGACGTGCCGGCGCCCCGACGGCGACGACTTCGCCGACGCCACGCGCGCCGAGCTGGCCGACGTCCTCGGGGCCGCCCGCGTCGACGTCCGCGCACTGGTCTGAGGCGCGGCATGGCACGTCACCAGGCACGCATGAAGCTCGGGCAGGCCCTCGTGGGGTCGCCGCCGTGGCGGTCGATGCCGCACGGCGTCGTCGTCTACGCGGAGAAGGACCGCGAGGACGGCCGGTGGTACCACTGGGAGGAGTGGGAGCTCCTCGGCTACACGAACCTCGACTACTGGGTGGAGTACGACCACGACACCCGCAAGGTCACGCTGTACTGGCCGGAGGACGTGCCGGAGCGCCTCGACCCGGAGCAGCTGCGCACCGGCCAGCAGGTGACGGCGACGGTCGACGGCCGGCCGCAGCAGCTGCGCGTCGGCGAGGTCGGCGCGGGGACCATCCGTGACCTCGAGGGCTCGTTCACGTACGACCTGCAGAAGGGCCAGAAGGTCGCGTACGCCGAGCTGCACGGCGACGGCTTCGTGCTGTCCGTGGAGAAGTTCCACGAGCGCGTCCTCGACGTCTACCGCGGCCGCGAGCTCGACGCGAAGGCGCAGAAGGACCACTTCGGCAAGGTGGTCGCGCCGCGCCGGCGCCGCGGCTGGGTGCTCGGCGCGTTCGTCGCCGTGATCCTCCTCAGCAACCTCGCGGGCGCCTGCTCGCCCGACACCCGCACCGACTGCACGCCCCGCAGCCTCGCGACCGCGCCGCCCGCCGGCAGCACGGTCGTCTCCGAGGACGCGGACCAGATCTGCTACCGCCGCCCGGTCACCGGGGTCGGCGGGCTCGGCAAGTAACCCCTCCACCGGACCCGGGAGACACCCATGGCCCTCGACGAGCTGCTGTCCACGATCGTGTACGCGGTGATCGGCATCGTGCTGCTGCTGATCACCGTGGTCGTCGTCAACAAGCTGTTCCGCCTCGACCTGCACCGCGAGCTCGTCGACGAGCACAACGTCGCGTTCGGCGTCGTCATCGCCGGCCTGGCGATCGCGATCGGCGTGATCGTCGCGGGGACGATCACCTCCTGACCGTGGACGACGGCACGGCCCGGGACGGCGCCGCGACGACGGTCGTCGACGCCCCCGGCGGCGCACCCGGCGCACCCGACGCGCCGGGACCCCGCGGCGCGCGCCGCGGCGACCGCCCGACCGTGTTCGCGGCGGCGCTGCTCGTCGCCGTCGGCGGGATCGTCTACGAGCTGATCCTCGGCACGGCCGCCTCCAGCCTGTTCGGCGACTCCGTCGTCGCGTTCTCGCTGGCGACGGGCGTGACGATGTTCGGGATGGGCGTCGGCTCGCTGCTGGCGGTCCGCCTCGCGCGCTCCCCCGGGCGCGCGTTCGTGCGCAACGAGCTGCTGCTCGGGGTGCTGGGCGGCGCGTCGGTGCTGCTGCTGTTCTGGGCGTACGCCGTGACCGACCTCGCGTGGGTCGTGTTCACGCTGCTGTCGCTGCTCATCGGCGTCGGCATCGGCGTCGAGATCCCGCTGCTCGTGGCGCTGCTCAAGGAGCACGGTCGCGACGAGTCGGTGTCGCTCCTGTCGAAGGTGCTCGCGCTCGACTACCTCGGCGCCCTGGCGGCGTCGTTGCTGTTCCCGTTCCTGCTGCTGCCGACGCTCGGCCTGGTGCGCACGGCGTTCGCGGTGGCGCTGCTCAACGTGCTCGTCGCGCTGTTCATGCTGGGGCGGATGGGCTGGCCGGTGCGCCTGACGTGGCCGACGGCGGCCGTGTCGGTGCTGCTCGTGGCGGGGCTCGTCACGGCGACGGCCCTGGAGGACGCGATCAACACGCGCCTGTACGTCGACCCGGTGCTGCACTACGAGCAGAGCGCGTACCAGAAGCTCGTCGTGACGTCGTACCAGGGAGACACCCGCCTGTACCTGAACGACCAGCTGCAGTTCTCGTCGGTCGACGAGGCGCGGTACCACGAGACCCTCGCGCACACGGCCCTGACGTCGGTCGCGGCACCGACGTCGGTCGCGGTGCTCGGCGGCGGCGACGGGCTGCTGGCGCGCGAGGTGCTGCGGTACCCGTCCGTGCGTGAGGTCGTCGTCGTCGACCTCGACCCCGCGATGACGGACCTCGGCCGGCACGACCGGCTGGTCAGCGACCTCAACGGCCACGCGTTCGACGACCCGCGCGTCGAGGTGGTCAACGCCGACGCGTTCACGTGGCTGCGCGGCACCGACCGCACGTTCGACGCGGTGCTCGTGGACCTCGTCGACCCGTCGAACGAGCGCATCGCGAAGCTGTACTCGTCGCCGTTCTACGCGATGGTCGCGGCGCACCTGCGCCCGGGCGGGGTGATGAGCACGCAGGCGACGTCGACGTACTTCACGCCGGGCGCCTTCTGGCAGGTGGTCGCGACGATGCGGGACGGCGCACCCGGGCGGACGGTGCTGCCGCTGGGGGTCAACGTGCCGTCGTTCGGCGAGTGGGGCTTCGCCCTGTCGCTGCCCGGCGACGGGTCGCAGGCGTTCGCGGCGACGCCCCTGCCCGACGGCCTGCGCTTCCACGACGCCGCGTCGCTGGCGGCGACGACGCGCCTGCCGGCGGACACGCCCGCACGCGACGTCCCGCCGTCCACCCTGCTCTCGCCGACGATCCACCGCACCTACCAGCAGGACATGGCGCGCTGGCGGTACTGACCGCCGGCCGGTCACCGCGCGGGACGCGCGCGACCGCAATAGCGTCGGCTCGTCCGGCGACCGCCGGCACCTGCACCAGGAGGACAGGCGATGGGTCTCTTCGGCCGCCGCACACCGCCCGCCACGCGCCGTCCGAGCACCGAGGTGACGCGCGTGGGATCACCCGCCGTACCACCGGTCCGCACCGACGAGCGCGCCGCCGACGAGCGGCGCACGCCCGGCCTGTGGTCGGACGGCTTCGGCCGCGTCGGCACCCGGTCGCTGCAGGTGCTCGCCGTCGTCGCCGTGATCACCGTGTTCGGCTTCGTCGTGACGCGCCTGACGCTCGTCGTCATCCCCGTCCTGATCGCGCTCGTGCTCGCAGCGGCGATCTCGCCGCTCGTGTCGTTCCTGCGCCGGCGCGGCATGCCGTCGCTGCTGGCGACGTGGGTGGCGCTGATCGCGCTCATCGCGCTGCTGTCGCTGATCCTCTGGCTCGTCGTGCGCGCGGTCGCGAACCAGTGGGGCGAGCTGCGCGACCAGGCCCTGGAGGGCTTCGACTCGCTGCAGACGTACGTGCAGGACCTGCCGTTCGACATCTCCGACGAGCAGATCGCGTCGGTGCGCGAGTCCGCCGTGAGCCTGCTGCAGTCCGACGCCGTCGGCACCGGCGCGATCGCGGGCGTCTCGCAGACCGCCGACTTCGTCGCCGGCTTCTTCATCATGATCGTCGTGCTGTTCTTCTTCCTGAAGGACGGCCCGGCGATGTGGGAGTTCCTGCTGCGGCCCTTCGAGGGCCACCGCTACGAGCGCGGCCGCCGCGTCGGTGACGCGACCATCCGCACCCTCGGCGGCTACATCCGCGGCACAGCCATCGTGGCGCTCGTCGACGCGGTCTTCATCGGCATCGGCCTGGCGATCGTGGGCGTGCCGCTGGTGATCCCGCTGTCGGTGCTGGTGTTCCTGCTCGCGTTCATCCCGCTGGTCGGCGCGACGCTCGCGGGCATCCTGGCCGCCCTCGTCACGCTGGTGGCGGTCGGGCCCGTCGAGGCGCTGATCGTCATCGCGATCGTCGTCGTGGTGAACCAGGTCGAGGGCGACTTCCTGCAGCCGATCGTCATGGGCCGCGCGCTGCGCCTGCACCCGCTGGTCATCCTGTTCGCGCTGACCGCGGGCACCGTGCTCGTCGGCATCACGGGCGCGGTGCTGGCGGTGCCGATCGCCGCGGCGATCTGGCGCTCCGTCCAGGTGTGGGACGGGCCCGAGCTCGCGGCGCGGTTCGCGCGGAAGAAGCGTCCCGAGACGGTCTGACGCGTCGGCTCTGGCTCGGGCCGGCGCGGGGCCTCAGCGTCCGGCCCGCGCCGCCCACACGACGAGCGGCCACTGCAGCGGCAGGCGCGCGAGCGTCACGACGACGCGGACCACGCGCGCGGGCGTCCGCCGCCGCCGCACCGCACGGGCCGCGTCCACCGCCATCTGCACGTTGGCCGGGTAGACGCCGACGAGCAGCGCCGCCGCGGCAGGACCGGCCAGGCGCCGCGTCCGCGGGTGCAGCATCCCCGCCGCGCACACGAGCTCCGCGACGCCGGACCACACGACGAGCGCCCGCGGGGACGGCAGCGCGCGCGGGATCGTCGGCTCGAACACCTGCGGCCGCAGGAGGTGCACCGTGCCGGAGACGGCGAACGCGGCGACGAGGCCGCGAGCGCCGCGGCCGAGGGGCGTGGGGGCGTGTGCCGGGGTCACCGCCCGATCCTCCGCCGCGGGACGCCCCGGCGCACGGGCGACCCGTCCCCCGCACGGGTGCGGGAGCGGTCCGGGCGTGTCGGCACGGCAGACGGGATCTTCTCCACGGCCGTACGCACGCCGTGCGCACACGATGCGTACGGCCGCAGAAGTGATCCCCTCACCGCGTCGACACGCCTGCACGACACGCCGACCCCGGACCCGTCAGCAGATGGATCCGGGCGCGACCCGCCTCAGAACGCGTACCGGACCCGGCACTCCGGCAGGCGCTGCGCGATCAGGTCGGTGAGCGCACCGACGTACCGGCCCTTGTCGCCCGTGCGGTAGCGGACGTTCCAGCCGCCGGTCTGCGAGCGCTTCGGCTGCTGCAGGTCGGGGCGCCACAGCACCTGCTCGGCCTTCGGGTGCCAGCCGAGGTTGACCTCGTGCAGGGCCTGGTTGTGCGTCAGCATGATGACCTCGCACGCGAGCTGCGCCTTCGCGCGCGGCCCGATGCCGTCCGCGACCTGGTCGAGCAGCTCCGCCCAGTCCTCGAGCCAGCCGTCGTGCACGATCACCGGCGAGAAGTTGAGGTGCACCTCGTAGCCGGCCTCGACGAAGTCGTCGATCGCGGCGATGCGGTCGGCGATCCGGTCGGTGCGGACGTCCACGAGCTTCGAGATGCGCTCGGGCATGAGCGAGAACCGCACGCGGGTGCGGCCCTGCGGGTCCCAGTCGAGCAGGTCGCGGTTGACATGCTTCGTCGCGAACGAGGCCTTCGCGGTGGGCAGGCCGCGGAAGAGGTCGACGAGGTCGCGCACGTTGTCGCTGACCGTCGCGTCGACCGAGCAGTCGCTGTTCTCGCCGATGTCGTAGACCCACGCGTGCGGGTCGCACTGGTTGGGCTCCGTCTTGACGCCCTGCTTCGCGACGTGCCGGCGGAGGTACCCGGTGATGCGGTCGATGTTCGCGAACACCGTGATCGGGTTGCTGTAGCCCTTGCGCCGCGGCACGTAGCAGTACGCGCACGCCATGGCGCAGCCGTTCGCGGTCGACGGCGCGACGAAGTCCGACGAGCGGCCGTTCGGCCGGGCGGCCAGCGACTTCTTCACGCCGAGCACGAGCGCCTCGGTCTTGATGCGCACCCAGCGGTCGACGTTCGTCTCGTCGCCGTGCAGCTCGGGGATGTTCCAGTGCGACGCGACCTCGACGCGCTCGGCGTCGGGCCAGCGGGCCAGCACCTCCTGCCCGCGGGGCAGCGCCGCCGCCTCGGGCTCGACGTAGATGCGGCGGACGTCCAGGAGGGAGCGCGGGCGTGCCGGCACGGGGGTCGACACGGTGGTCGTCGACGAGGCGGTGGGCGGGACGGACAGCGGCGTTGTCGTCACACCGGTAGAACGCCGGGATGAGGCCTGGTCGTCCCATCTGGTCCTGAAGGAGGGTGTGACACGGCGCACCACCGGGCGACGATGGCGGCATGACGACGAACCTGCCGCCCCGCTCGCGCGTCCTGGCCGCCCTCGTCACGGGCGCGGCCACCACCGCCTACTACGCCAGCCCCGACGTCATCCGCTCGCGCACCGCGCGCGGCTGGGTCAAGGGGGCGCTCGCCGCCGCCAGCGTCGCCGCCAGCATCCCCGACATGCGCGCGATGATCGCCGCCCGCAAGCAGAAGGACGCCGCGCCGACCGGCGCACTCCGCCTGGACGGCACCGACCTGCCCGACGCCACGGGCCTCGACGCCACCGACGTGGTCTACCGCGCCGTCGACGAGAACCGCACGGCCGACGACGGCGCGCCGGCACCGCGCGACCTCCGGCCCGCGCTCGTCGGCGGCCTGGTCGTCGGCTCCCTGGCGCTGTCGACCGTCGGCACCGTCGCGTTCGAGCGGTGGGTCTTCCGCCGCGGCGAGCGGCTGCTGGCCGAGGGCCGCCCGCTCGCGCACACGCGCGCCGCGCTCGTCCTGGGTGCGCTCATGACGGCGCTCACGCTGATCCCGCAGGAGGACGACTGACCGCGCGCGCAGGGAGGCCCTCGGGACCGGGGTGACCGGTCCCGAGGGCCTCCGCCGCTCAGCCGTGGTGCGTCAGGCGTGGTCGCTCACCGTGCGGTGGCGCGACCCCGTCAGCGGTAGGTCTCGACCTCGGCGATGCGCGGCGTGCCCGACGCGCCCGTGATCTCGATGTTGACCTTCTTCAGCGAGACCGCCGGGAACGTCACCGTCCCGCCGTTGCCGCCGGTGCCGAGCACGGCGCCCGTGTCGTTGTTGACGACGCGGAAGCTCGTGATGCTGCCGCCGCCGGAGGCCGTGCGGACCACGACGGACGAGATGGTCGTCGCGGAGCCCCACTTCACGGACACGCGACCTGTCGAGCCGCTGGGCGACCAGTACGTCGAGAGGTTGCCGTCGACGACGTTGCCGTAGCTCGTGCCGCCGCCCTTGCCGGAGCCGTCGGCGCCCGCGCCGAGGCTGAGGTTCGTCCCGCCCGGCTGGGGCGCCGGCGTGGTCGGGTTCGGCCCGGGCGTCGTCGGGTTCGGCGCCGGGGTGGTGGGGTTCGGCGCCGGGGTGGTCGGGTTCGGGGACGGCGTCTGCGGGGAGCAGGAGCCGTCCGAGACACGCAGGCCGGTGTTCGCACCGGCGGTGGCCCGCACGAGGGCGGGCACGCAGCTCGCGCCGTCGAGGCGGTACGAGTACGGCACGCTCACGGTCGTCGTCGACGCCATGCCGGGACCGGCCGGACGCGTGTCGCCGCCGGGGCTCGACCACGTGACGTTGTCGAGGATGTTGCCGGCCGTCTGCCACTCGCCGCGCTCGGACGTGTAGAACGTGCCGAGCACGTCCTTCGAGTCCTCGAAGTAGTTGTTCTCGACCTTCGCCCGCGCGCCGGCGCGCGAGTTGATGCCGGACTCGTTGAGGTTGACGTAGTAGTTGTTGTAGATGTGCGCGAGGCCGCCGCGCAGCAGCGGGGTGCGCGAGTCGATGTTCGAGTACAGGTTGTGGTGGAACGTGATCTTGTCGTTCCCCGTGTCGCTCTCGCTGGAGCCGATGAGCCCGCCGCGGCCGGAGTTGCGCAGGATCGAGTAGGACAGCGTCACGTTCTCGACGTCGTTCTTCATGTCGAACAGGCCGTCGTAGCCCTCCGACTCGCCGCCGGACGCCTCCAGCGTCACGTGGTCCACCCACACGTTGCGGACCGTGCTCTCCATGCCGATCGCGTCGCCGCCGTTGGAGGTCGGAGAGCCCGACTTCTTCACGTTCTTGACGGTGACGTTCTGGATGATGATGTTGCTCGAGTCGCGGATGTGGATGCCGATCTGGTCGAACGTCGCACCCGAGCCGACGCCCTCGATCGTCACGTTGCTGATGCCCTTGAGCTCGATCACGCCGGCGGCCGTGCTGCAGCCGCTGCCCGACACCTTCGCGGTGTTGCCGACCGTGATGGTGCCCGACACCTGGATGGTGATCGGCGTGCTCGTGCTGGGACGGGCGCACAGCGCCTCGTGGATCGCGGTGCCCGTGGACGCCCGCACGGTCTGCCCGCCGGCGCCGCCGGTCGTGCCACCGTTCTGCGAGGCGAAGCCGGTCGCGCTGCCGGTGACGGCGTGCGCCGCGGGGGCGGCGAGCGCGGTCACCCCGGCCGCCGCCACGAGCGCGAGCGAGGCCCCGGCCGCGAGCGACCTCAGGGCTGTGGGTCGAGTCATCGTCGTCGTCTCACCTTCGTCGTTGAAGTGGGGACTGCACCGGCACGGCGCCGATCGGCGCTCGGTAACCGGTTTCTCGACCGTAGGAGACCGCTTTCCCGATCCGCAAGGGCCAGTTTGGGCGGTGAAACGCTTCGTACATCGGCTCGCGCGGCTTCTGCACACGGGGGACGCGTCGACACGGCCGCTCCGGCGAGGACGACGCTCGCGGAGATCGGTCGACCGCGGCACAGCCCCGCGAGCGCTACGCAGGGAGCGCTCGGCCGCCGCATCCATGCAGATATTCCTTGCAGTCAGGTACCACTATTAGCTGCAGTCGAAAACCGCCCGGAAGCGACCGAGGGCGCGGAGCTCGCGCCATCGGACCCGCCCGCAGACGCGCCCGTCGCCAGGCCGGCAGCGGGCGCAAGCGCGTCAGACTCCCTGGAGGAGTGCGCGTCCGCGTCCGAGATCGCGGCCTGGACGCGGTCCGCGGCGTCGTGTACGCGTACGTGCTCCCAGATCCGCAGCACGCCCCAACCGGCCTCCGTGAGCACACGGTCGGTGTCTGCGTCGCGAGCCGCGTTGGCGGCAAGCTTGCGGGCCCACCACTCGCCGTTCGACCTCGGCGCCGTGCCGTGGTCGGGGCAGCCGTGCCAGAAGCATCCGTCCACGAAGACAGCCAGCCGTCGGCGGGTGAACGCGATGTCGATGGTCCGCCGGTTGTTGCCGGGCACCTTCATGACGACCCTGAACCGCAGGCCACGTCGATGAAGCTCGCGGCGCAGCAGCATCTCAGGAGCGGTGTCTCGCCGGCGCGCGCTCGACATCCGTCGCGACACCGCCTCCGACGACGAGCCTGGGTGCGTCGGCACCGCGAAACCGGCCATGCGCGCCTCCGGGCTTGTCGGTGGTCGATGTTGAGATCTGCGACGTCGTACCACGAGCGAAGCACAGGGCACCTCGTGAGATCGAGGAGGTCGTCGTGCGGAGGTGGGACCGTCGCGCCGCCGTACCGACAGCTGAAGGATCAGCTAAGCTGAGCCCCGTGGCCGCCTCTTCCGTGCCCGCGTTCCGGTACGCGGACCTGTTCGCAGGCATCGGCGGCTTCCACGCGATGCTCGACCACGCCGGTGGCCGCTGCGTCTACGTCTCGGAGATCGATCGCGAGGCGCGCGCGACCTACGTGCGGAACTGGGTCGAC
Source organism: Cellulomonas sp. NPDC057328 (assembly GCF_042667215.1). Lineage (NCBI taxonomy): Bacteria > Bacillati > Actinomycetota > Actinomycetes > Micrococcales > Cellulomonadaceae > Cellulomonas > Cellulomonas sp. NPDC057328. Next base: position 15,487 of record NZ_JBHUZW010000013.1, read on the forward strand.
CCCCTGCCGGAGCAGGATCGTCCCGTCGTCAACGAGGACATCCGACGAGACACCGCCGAGGGACGCCCGGTCGGCGTGCCGGCGCACGACGTGCTCGCCGCGGGCTTCCCGTGCCAACCCTTCTCGAAGTCTGGGCACCAGCGGGGGATGGAGGAGGCCCGGGGCACGCTGTTCTGGAACATCGCGCGGGTGCTGGAGGCGACCACGCCCTCGGTGGTTCTCCTCGAGAACGTCCGCAACATCGCCGGCCCGCGTCACGCGCACGAGTGGGACATCATCATCCGCACCCTGCGGGAGATCGGGTACCGGGTGTCCGCGCAACCGACCGTCTTCTCCCCTCACCTTCTCCCTCCCTGGCGCGGTGGCACCCCCCAGGTGCGGGACCGTGTCTTCATCCTCGGTACCTTCATCGGCCCCCGACGGGTCCGGGAAGAGCTGGCCGCAGGGGAGGAGCCGGCGCGGACGGTCACGCGCACACCGGTGGACGGATGGTCCGTCGACAGCTGGCGGACCGACTGGATCATGGATCCCGACGAGTCCATCGGCGACATCTTCCGCTACCGCCTGGATGCCGACGAGACCGCGTGGATCGACGCGTGGGAAGACCTGGTGCAGCGGATGCGCCGTCGGACCGGTCTGCGGCTGCCGGGCTTCCCCCTGTGGGCTGACGCGTGGGTGCCCGAGCGGACGCTGACCGCCGACGAGATGGATCACCATCCCGTCTGGAAGCAGAGGATCCTGCTCAAGAACGCGCGCTTCTACGACGACAACCGTTCGGTCGTCGACGACTGGCGAGGCGGGCACCCTGAGTTCCAGCGGTTCCCGACGTCCCGCCGGAAGCTGGAGTGGCAGGCACGGCACGCGACGTCGTTGTGGGACACCGTCATGCACTTCCGTCCGTCCGGCATCCGGGCGAAGGACGCGACCTACCTCCCCGCCCTGGTGGCGATCAACCAGACGTCCGTCCACGGACCCCGACGCCGACGCATCACGCCCCACGAGGCGGCTCGCCTCCAGGGCTTCCCGGGCTCCTTCACCCTCGGCGACCAACGGGACTCCGCGTCGTACAAGCAGGTCGGCAACGGGGTCGCGGTCGGAGCGGCGTGGCACGTGTTCCGCGAGCACGTCCTGCGCGACGCGGCCGACCTTCCCGCCGCGCTGGTCGAGAGCGTCCGAGGCGCACGGCTCACGCCGCCGACGAGCGTGTCGGTCAGGACGGACCTGCGTCTCGTCGACGGTCTACCCGTCTCCGCGTAGGAGTCTCCGGAGGTTCACGCCTGCTTGGTCGGCAGGTGGGCTCGGGCAGTGATGGCGCGCGCGATCTGACGCAAGCCGCTGACGGGGTTGACGTCGCCCCGGACACGGCGCGGGAGGCGCACGGTGAACTCGACCGTCGACGCGTCCACGTGGGTCGCGCCTGCCAGGCTGGCACTGTCCAGGACGTGGATGTCGTCGTCACCCATGTCGTACAGCCTCTCGAAGCGCACCTCGAACGGCTGGAGGAAGCGTGGGAGCTGGCTGTCGGACGCATGGTCGTAGCCGAGTCCGGCGTCGCCCCCGTACTGCCGGACGCGTGTGAGGAGCTGGTCCACGACCGCCTCGGTGACACCCGCGCCGTGCGCCCGTGCCACCACGGAGTCGACCAGGCCGGGCAGTGTGAACCCTCCCGTGGCCCCTCGCCCCAGCCAGCGGATCCCGAGGCTGAGCAGGTAGAGCGCCGACTCAGGTGTTCCGTCCACCGACGTGCCCGGCTCCACCTGGTGGACCCCGGTGACGTGGTGCACCGAGTCGCTCGCGGTCGTCGTCTTCACCTCGACGCCGACGTCCCCGAGCTGGAAGTCCCGGGACGACGGGGCGCTCCCCTTCCATGCGTCGAGGACATCCGGCACCGCGCCCGGCGTGACGACGTTCAGCAAGGCATCGAGCACGAGGAGCTCGCCGGCGAGCCCGACGATCGCGGCGTCACCGATCGCCGCTCTGCGCAGGGCCAGCGCGACCACCGGTTCGGTCCGGGCGAACGCCGACTGCGTGTCGCGAGCGACCCCGTGCCGCACCAGCTCGGTGCACACCAGTGCCGCCACCCCGTCGAAGTGGGCGTCCGCCGGGAAGACGACGCGAGACGCGTCGAAGACGGACCCGTCGGACGCCGCCCACGAGTGATGGACCAGGTTGTCGCGGACGACACGCGTCGAGGCGACGAGCTCGGCACCGACCACGAAGACCTCGACACGCCCGTGCTCGTCACGCGCCAACGCGACGTGACGCCCGTCGTCGGCCCAGACGAGCTCGCGCGCATCGTGCGAGCCCGCGCGCCCGAGACCCTCCAGGCGGTCACGGAGGCGTTCGAAGAAGGCGTCGACCGGGCTGTCAGGCATCGATGCCGCCGACGGTCGCTGCCACGTGGTCGGGTCCGCCGAGGGGGATGTTGAGCCCGACCGCGAGGGACACACGGCCCTCACCGCGGTCGATCAGGTGGAAGAGGACGAGTCCGTCGCTGCCTTCCGGCCTCGCCCCACTTGTGGTCACCACCGGATCGAGGCCGAGCATCCGTGCGTCGAAGAACTCGTCGCCGAAGTGGCGTCCGCCGTCGGCGTTGCGTGAGCCCCAGGCGGAGCCCACCTCGTTCTTCCCGGACAGCGCCCGCGCCATCGGCCGGACCTGGAACGGAAGGGCGCCGAGCGGGCCGCCGTCCAGCACAGCTCCGTTGCCGAACCGCAGACCGATGTGGAACCGCGGCGCTCGACGCCGTCGCCCTTCGAGGTCCACGAGACTCCACAGGACCGGCGGCTCGTCGGTGGTCACCATCCCGGGCACGCGGCGGTCGAGGCACGCCGCCCACGTGCGCAGGTACGCGGCTATCGCGTACGGCGACGCATTGCCGAGCTCGACGCCGCCCTCGACAGAGGGCGCGCGGTACAGGGGGTACGTGCGGTCCGCTTCGGTCAGCTCGGCGTGGTTCCCGACCGAGGCCCATCTGCTGGCCTCGGGCCCCGCCGGCCCTGGGCCGTGGTCGTCGTACGACAACCGGTCGAGCAGGTCGGCCGTCGCGACCAGGTCGAGCGGCTCGGCGAGCAGGAGACCTTGGCGCCGGAGCTGGTCCTCCACCTCGACGACGGGCGAGGAGAAGACGTCGGCCATGAGTGCCGTGTTGGCGTCCGCGACGGCCGCGGGAGTGAGGTGCCGGACGAAGGGACGCGCCCCCGGGAAGAGCGAGACACCACGGACGTTCGCGATCTTGCCGGTGGCGCGGAACGCGCGACCTTGCAGGACCTCGACGTCGGGGAGAGCCGCGTCGCCGGACATCGCGACGAGCACGTCACGGCGCAGCGCCTCGTCGTTCTCGTGGAAGGCCGTGAAGAGATCGACCTGCTCGCGGTTCATGAAGACCCGGCACAGGTCGATCATGTCGCCCCGGTAGCCGAACCAACGCTGCATCTGCATCTGGGTGTCGGCCAACGGGTTGCTCGACGATCGGGTGAAGAGCGTCGTGCTGAGCCCCTCGAGCGTCAGGCCTCTCGCCATGACGTTCCCTGACACGAAGATGGTGGAGAGGTTGCGAGGAGCGCGCCACCCGTCGTCCGTGCGGCGCGGCGAGAAGTCGGGCCGGTCGTCCGCCTGCTCGTCGCTGTTGATCACGGCCACCGCGGTGCCCGGGATGACCTCCTCCACCAGCAGGCGGCGGATCTCCTCCCACCGGTCGGGAGTGGGTACCGCGAACACGTCCCACGCGCCCAACGCGTCTGCGCACACGCCGGACGACCGTGCGTACTCCTCGAGCCACCTGCGCCACCGGTCGGGTGACTCGTCGAGGTCAGCCGTCAACCGCCCGGCGTCGAGATAGCGCCCCTCAGCCTCATGGACGACGTCGAGGGGCTCGTCCGCGTCGCGGGACGACCAGGCGAGCAGGCGGTGCGCGGCCTCGAAGTGACCTTCCTTCGTCGACGTCGGATGCACCAGCATCGACATCGGGGGCAACGCCTTCGCCTGGTCCTGGTCGGCGAACACCGTCTCGCGGGCGGTCCGAGGGCCGAAGGGCACTCCCAGGCGCTCGATGCGGGCCGCGCACGCGACGAGGTAGGCGCGCACCGCGTCACGCAGGACCTCGTCGGCATCTTCCTCGTCGACGGCCACGCAGAGCGGCACGGAGGCGAGCGTCTTGTAGAAGATCTCGCCGCCGGTGTACCACCCGCGCGGGCCCTCCGGTACCCGGAACGAGGAGCTCCGCTCCTCGACCACCCCGTCGGGCCCGGGCGTCCGGAGGCTGGCGACGAAGTCCCGCGGCGCCAACGGGTTGGACGGATCCTGGAGGAAGTTCGCCTGAGGGGTGGCCGTGTACGCCACGTAGGTGGCGTACACGTGAGGGGCGCGTGTCTCGCCGGGCGTCGACCGGCTCTCCCACAGGTCCAGGATGCGCAGCGGGACCTGCTTGCGTCGGGCGAAGTCCCACTCGTCGCCGGCCTCCGCCGCCGCGTCGACGACCGACGAGTCGTCGGCCTCGTCGTCGATGACGAGGACGTGGAACGGTCGACCGGCCTCCACACCCGCCTCGTACAGGTCGGCGAGCGCCGTCGACATCTGCTCGAGGTGCGCGACGTTCTTCATGACGACGGCGATCAACGGTCGCTGCTTCGCGACGAGGCGCCGGGCTCGCGGCAGCGGCAGGGCGTAGAAGTCGGCAGGGGTCCCGCCTCCGGCTGCAAGGAGGTCCGCCCGCGGCATCAGCTCGCGCCGACGATCACGCCTCTCGAGCGTGTCCAGCTGCCGTCGGAGACGCTCGAAGGTCTGCGCCCACAGCGCCGTCCGCGTCCCTCCGAGGATCACCAGCGCGTCGACGCCGCGGTCGAGGGCCTTGGCGGCGACCGCCATCATTGACGCCGTCTTGCCGGACTGGACCGCCCCCATGACGAGGCCTCGACGCTCCCGCGACGCCGGCCACCGGGCGTCACCGGGTTGACCGCTGCCGAAGATCCCCCGCTCCACGACGTGCTCGGCGTCGATCTCCAGGACCTCACGGCTCCGGGTACCGATACCAGAGGCGACGAGGGCGGCCTCGTACGCCGACCACCAGGTCTGCTCCGCCGGTGCGTCGACCCGCCGGACATGCTCGAGCTCGAGCCGGTGCTTCGCGGTCATGCTCTTCTTGCGACGTCGAGCAGGGCCTGGAGCCCCGACTCGCCGAAACGGTCGGCGATCTGCCGGTGCGCATCCCCAGGGTCGATGTCGAGGATCTCGAGCAGGTCGCCGACGACGCGCGCGATGAAACGCCACTGCTCCCTCGACTGCGTCTTCGTGGGACGCGACCAGCGAGCGGACGCGTCACGGATGTCGTGAGCCACCTCGTCGACGCGGTCGTCGAGGTCGTCCCCGACGACCGCACGCGCCGCGCACAGACCGATGATCGAGGCGACGAGCTGGAGCTCCTGCCACTTGCCCCGGCCCTGCGCGTTGCGGAACGACTGCGCCCACATGTCCGCGGCTGCGCCCGCGTGCGCGTCGATCCCGTGGTCCAGCAGGAGCATCGCGTCCTTGACCGCCTGAACGGATCGCAGGCGGTCCGTCGGCTGCTGCGCCACCCGCTCGAGCAGGGCGTTCACCTGGCTCGCGGTGGACCTCGTCTCCGGCTTGTCCTTGTCCAGGAAGAGCACGGAGGCGACCCACGACAGCAGCTTCGTGCGCTTGTACCCGGCTCGACCGAAGCCGTAGCGGTCGAGCGTCTGGGACGTCGAGGACAGGTCGGTCCAGTCGTCCGTGAGGAACGGCGCGATCTCGGCGACGTCGTCGGCGTCGCCGGCCGTCACCAGCAGCGCCTTCATGAGGTCGAGGCGGTGGTACTGCGCGTTCCGGATCTCTTCGGCGTTCAGGTGCTTGCCCTGCTTGTTGTAGAGCTTGAAGACCTCATGGATCTGGTCGGTCGTCACCTTCGTGTAGACGATGACGGGCACCTGGTAGTCGGACTGCAGCTCGAAGACCTCGAGTACCGAGTGCGGCACGCCGACGACGCTGATCCGCTCGTTGCGGATCTGCGAGTAGTACTTCCCACGGAACTTCGCCAGCTCGCCGCCGAGCGCCCTGACCTCGCCGGCGCGCAGGGGGAACGGGAAGTAGTTGTCCCGCTCCACCTGGGCGGTGAGCCGCACGGTCTCGTGCTGCTTCCACAGCTTCTTGAAAGCCGGGTAGTCCTCCTGGAAGGTCCGGACCAGGTCGGGGCCCGGCTCAGACCATTCCGACGCCTTCCGCCGCACGAGAGCGAGCGCCTTCGGGTGGCGTCCGACGAACCGCAGGATCGACGTCAGCCGCTGCTTGCCGTCGACGACCTCGTACACCGTTCCTTGCTCGTTGCTCATCTCCAGGAGGATCACCGACGGCAGCGGGACGCCGCGGAGCACGGACTCGATGAGCATCTGGGCGTCCTGCGTCGGCCACACGTCCGCCCGCTGGTAGGAGGGGCTCAGGTTGAGCTGCCCGCTCGAGGCGTAGTAGGCGAACTGCGTGATCGACCACGTCTTCGCCTGGGCGTGGATGGGGCCTCCACCCTCTCCCTCCTCGTCCTCGACGACCTCTTCCCACGCGTCGCTCCACCGCTGCGTCGCCGTGGTGCGCGTCGCCCCGCCCTCGGCGGCCAGCTCCATCTCCTCGTCGAACGCCTCTCGGAGAGCGACCGCGCGCTCCAGCCTCTCGACGAGCCGGGGGAGGAGCGTCGCCATGTGGGTCCGGTCGTGCCCGTCCTCGAGCAGCAGACCGTCCGCCAGGCTGGCGTCGAAGGCGTCCGACGACGCGGTGTCGAGCGGCGCGGGAAGCTGCAGCCAGTCCTGGACCATCGCCAGCCTGCCGCGCCATGCGCCGCCGTCACCGAACGACACCATGTCGGCCGTGATTCTCTCGGGGGCGGGGCGGACTCCCTCGGGCACCTCACCGGGCCGGCTCAGCTGCGCGATGAGCTCCGACGCGTTCTGCTCGTGCTCGGTGAGATCAGGGGTCAAGGCTTCGTTCTCCTGTTCAGCCTGCGGCCCACGCGGTGCGGGCGGCAGAGTCATCAGCGTCTCGATCGTCCGCGGCGATCCCTGCCGGGAGTCCACCAACCGGGCGACGGCTGCGTCGACGAGCCGGTTCAGCCCCGTGAGCGTGATCGAGTCGCCACGGGAGAAGCACGCCTCATCCCAGACCACGCCGAGCTGCGCGGCGATCATCGCCCCGCACTCGGGCTTGCCTGCCGCTGCGCTGACGTCGAGACCGATCGCCGACCCGAGCGCCTCGAGCGCCGCTCGCTTCTCCTTGCTCCCCGGCCCGAGTGGCTCGACCTCCTGACCGGCGAGGAAGTACATGCGGGCGACGGCCTCGGCCTTGGACGTCGCGCTCGCGTAGACCGCCACACGTGCCTCCTCGAACAGCATCCCGACAACCATCGGAAGTTACTTCACGCGGGTTGAGGACCGGCGTCGGCGCGCGTGCAGGAGCGATCTTCGTGCGTGGCGCCCGACAGGGCAGGGGTCGCGGCGGAGAGCGCGGCAAGTTACATCCCGGCAAGGAAACGTCGCCGTGCTTCTCGACGTCCCTCGGCCGCTGTAGACGGGCGCGGGGCGGTGGCAGTTCCGTGGTCGGCGCCGTTCGCCGCGACGTTCCCCACCTCAGCCCATCAGGCCGGCGACGAGGCCACCGGGACGTCGGAGCAGCTCGAAGGACGACGCGAACCGCGCATCCGGATACCGCTCCCGGACTGCCCGCACTCGCTCGCCGTCCTCAATACCGGTGGCCGACTCGAACGGGTGCGTGATCGCCAGCGCACCACCTCGGCGGCCGATGATGGTCGGCAGCTCGGCGTCCTCCACCTCCAGCCCGAAGTCGCCAGCGACGGCACGGGCAGCGCGGAGGTCACGCTCCGCGTGGCGTTCCAGGTCAAGGCTTCTCCCCCGCATCAGGTCGAGAAGGTCGACTCCCAGGCGCCAGTCGAGCAGCGCGTGCCAGCTGCGGTTGCTGTAGTCGCGGAGGCAGAGGTAGCAGCTGGAGTCGCACGCGGGGGCACCGTGTCGGACCAGTCGCCCCGCGTGCTCGTCGGCGACGTCGAGCAGGTTCTCGAAGCGGTCGTGCAGGCGGACGGCGTACCCCGCCCCGTTCTCCAGCGTGTCCGCGATGAAGACCTCGCCGCGGACCGCCGCGCCGTGCGCCACGGGGTGGACGCCGACCTCCATCTCGTCGGAGCCGATGTCCAGCCACTTCGCGGCCGCGTCGCGGACGAGGAAGCCGAGCGAGCCCCAGGCGCCACGCCCTGCGGGCGAGCGCGGATCGATGGCGAGGCCGGTCGGCATCGAGGCCACCCCCACACTGAGGACGTCGGTGCGTCGACGAGCGGCGAGGGCCACGGGCTCCAGCGGGTCTCCGTTCGCCTCCGAGTACGTCAGACCGACCTGCTTGCGGCGTTCGCGCTCCAAGAGGTCCACGGCGAGCAGTCCTGCTTCGTCGTTGCGACTGCCCTGGTAGGGGCGGACCGCCTTCACGAACGTGAAGAGCCTGCCGCGGTTGTCGTTGAGCGACACGATCTCCGTGTTCGCCGACCGGACGAGCGCGTTCTCCCCGCGCTCGGCGTACTCAGCCTGACCCACAGTCATCCGCGGCTGCGAGGCCCTGGCGGCGGGATCGCCCAGCTGCTCGTAGTCGCGCGGCTTGAACGACGTGCGGTAGGCCGCCGGCTCCGCGGTCTCGAGCACCTCGTACTTCGGAGCGACCTCACCGCAGACAGCGCACGCCGTGCCGGGGGCATCGGCGAAGGCCAGGCAGGACCGGCAGACTCCCGCAGCGCGGCGCGGGGAGAGCGGGGCGTTGCCCTCGTACCAGGATCCGTCCGCCCGCTGACGGAAGTCGACGACGCCCACAGCGGTGTGGATCTCCTTGTCCTTCACGAGCTCGGCGCCGGGAGCGAACTCGGACAGCGCGATGGGAGCGTCCCGGTCGAGTGCGCTCTCCTGGCTCCCCTTCGGCCTTGAGGTGTAGAGGACGCGTGCTGTCGTCGGGAAGCCGAACATCGGCAGGACCCCGTACTGAGCAAGCGCCTCGGAGAGGTCCCGTACTCGCGCCGACGCGGTCGCCTTGTCGATGAGGTTGACGAGATCCTCCGCCGCCCACGTGGCGAGCTCGGCCGCGGAGACCGTCGCCCGCGCCTCGCGCAGGAGGCTCTGTGCGAGCTGCTCCGAGTCGTCTCGCGCGTCGGCGAGCGCGGAGGCTACGAACGCGTGGAGGTCCTCCGAGGTGCACCAGTCCTCCACGGACCCGAACTGGCCGTGGACGCTTCGTCCCGGGACGAAGCCGTCGACCTCGGTCTCGCAGCGCCGGAAGACACGCGTCAGCACCTCGGCCGCGAAGGCGCGCCGGACGATGGCCTCGGACGAGGTGTCGAGAAACGGCTGCGGCGGCTCGTCGCCCGTGATCGACTCCGGGTTCGCGAAGTAGTGCTCGTCGTGGCTGCGAGCGCCTCGGCAGACCGTGAGCGCAGCGGAGAAGTGCGACGACCGACGTCCTGCTCGGCCGACCCGCTGCTGGTAGTTGAAGCGCTGCGGTGGCATGTTCGCCATGACGACACCCTTGAGGGCGCCGATGTCGACGCCGGCCTCCATCGTGGTCGTCACGGAGAGGATGTCGACGGTGTCCACCACGTCGACCTCGGGTCGGGCGTCCTGGTCCTGCACGAGCACCCCTTGGAAGCGCGCCTGGCGTGCCTGCGCCTCCTGCGCGTCCGTCTGGCCGCTGAGCTCCTCGCAGTGGAGGCGGTAGATGCCGCCGTCCTGCGTGGCCAGCCACGTGTAGTACGCCTCCTCGACCTCCGACCTGGGCTGCGACTCGGTCACCGGACGCAGGCAGGCGACACAGACGCCGGCGCTGCGGTGGAGGTGCCTCGTCTGGCACGTCGAGCAGCGCCAGATGTCGTGGTCCGCCGCAAGCTCCAGGCGGACCGACGCGGGAGTCAGGCGGAAGCCCGTCGCCGCACCCGCCTTCATGTGCGTGGTGAACGCGTCCAGCAGCTCGTCACCAGTCGTGGACAGCCGTGCTGCGTTCACCACCGCGGCGGCGTAGTCGCGAGCGCGCCCCGGCCAGCGGTCGCGACCGTCGCTCGTCCAGATCGTGCTGCGACGCCGCCCGATGATCCGGATCAGCGACGACGCCACCTCGTCCGCGACCTCAGTCGGAACGCCCCCAGGCCGGAACGGTGCTGCGGGCACCGCGCGTGCGATGCCCAGCGCCTCGACGTCGCGGTCGCCGCCCGCGAACACGGTCCGGATCACCTGGCTCCCAAGGGCCGCCTCGATCTTGCCGAGCAGCTCACGCCCCTCGTGGTCAAGGGTCTGGCGCGGTCGCGGGGGTGTGGCGTCCCAGTCGTACAGGGCCGACCAGGGCTTCTTCGACTTCGTCTCCTGCAGGCTGGGAGCGGGCCCAGCGGGGTTCACACCGATCTCCAGGAACCGGGGACCGATCTTGTTCACGACCTCGACGAGGTCCAAACTGCCCGCGTCTCGTCGAGCGAGCGCCTCCAGCGCCCCCTCCTCCGCACTCGTCAGGGGCATGCCCGTTGCACGCTTGATCAGCGCCATCGCCGCGTCCGGAGACTCCGCCTGCACAGCCGAGAAGGCGGCCTGCGCGGCTTCGCTGAGATCGGTTCGCCTCGCGAACGACTCAGCCAGGCCGACCGTCGCGGGGGACGCGGAAAGGGCCTCAAGAACGAGCGCCCGGACGAGGTCGAGGTAGTGCGCGAGCTCGAGGTTGGCTGCGACGCGCGCCGCACCCTGCCGGCTGTCGGAGAAGACCACGAGGCTCGAGTCCAGCCGCCGCTTGAGTGCGCCGGTGAGCACCTGGTTGGCGCGGTCGAAACCGACACCCTGGGTCCGGATGGGCGAGCCCGACCGCCGCCGGTCCTCGACGGCGCCCTTGCTGACGTACTCCCAGTCGTCCCCGCAGGAGGGGCACCGCGTGGGGTAGGCGGGCATCCGCGACTCCGCGCCGCCCTCTGCCTGGACGCGGTACACGAACCCCGTCGGCTTCTGCGACGTGAGGGTGACCTGCCCGGTGCCCGGCTTGAGCTCCGCGCGCACGAAGCTCATCTTGTAGGTCGGCGCCCGAGGGTCGTCCGGGAGGGGTGTCCCCTTGCGCTCCCAGCTCTTCGTGACGACCGGAGTGCGGTCGGTCGGCCAGTAGACGCGGTAGGTCGATGCGTCGCGCTGACCGGGTGCGTGGTCGGGCAGGTCGTCGAGGTCCGCCGTCGTGGGGATGAGGAACTGCCGGGTGCCGGCGAGGGCGACGTACCCGCCGAGCATGCTCTCCCCGCAGGACTGGCAGTAGAGCAGCTCGAGCACTCGTGACCCGCACTCGCACGTCAGGCGGGCCGAGGTGTAGATCTTCCCGATCCGTCGGCTCGGGGACCGGTCGTCCTCCTCGACCTCGGGGCACTCCGGGCTGGCGCACGCCCAGAGCCCTTGCAGGGTTCGCGCGAAGTAGTGGGCGCGCAGCCGCACCGCAGGCTGCTCCTGCGCCGCGACGTGCTCGACCAGGCCCTCGAGCGCTCGACCGCGCACGTCGGCCGGAGCGTGCGGGAACAGCCGCTCCGCCACTGCCGAGAGGCGAGCAGGACGGACCTTGCCGTCCGTGGTGAGCGCCCGGGTCAGCGCGCGCGCCACGTCGTCGTCCGACGGCGCGTCGGCAGCCCCGGTGCCGGCGCCGGTCGCAAGGGCCGCAGCCCACTGCTGGAGGTCGTCCGCCCCCGGCGGCAGCTCCGTCGACGACCGCACGAACTCGAACACCCGCGCGGGCGGGCGGCCGAACATCTCGCGGAGGAACTGCCGTCCCTCGTCGTCGTCGACGATGCTCGCGGAGGTCCCGATGACCCGGAGCTGGTCGGGGTTCCTGTCTAGTCCCAGCGCGTGGAACAGGCGCCGCAGCAGGTAGGCGACCTCCGTGCCGGCGGTGCCGCGGTACATGTGGAGCTCGTCGACGACGAGCGTGAACCGCCGCTGGTCGTCACCCCGAAGCCACCGACGGGTCTGCTCGATCATGCCCTGCTCGTCCGACCGCGAGAGCGCGATCGACAGCATGCTGTAGTTCGTGATCAGGATGTCCGGCGCACGGTCCTGCATGTCCCACCGCGAGCGCATCTCCGCGCCGTCGAGGGCGGGCAGGAAGTAGCGCGCGTCGGCGTCGGTGATGTCCCCGTCGGCGATGCGGCGCAGGAGCTGCTCGTGGCGGCGGTCCGCGTCCCTCATCAGCGAGCGGAGTCGGTTGACGCGGTCGACGCTCGCCGTCCCGCGTGACCCCGGAACCGGGGTCCTGCCCGTGTACCGACCGAAGTAGAAGCGGTGCCCAGGTCGGTGGGCGGCGAACCACTCCCGGGCCCCGGGTGAGTCCAGCGCCGCACGGAGCCGGACCAGCTGGTCCTCCACCAAGGCGTTCATCGGGTACAGGAGAAGGGCGCGGACTCCTGAGTCGCGTCCCGTCTCCTCCTCGCGCTGCGGCACGTAGGCGCCGTTGCTCCGCCACCACGGCGCCTGCGTCGACGAGGGCCCAGCGGCCTCCCAGGTGCGCGACTCACGAACAAGGTCCAGAAGCACGGGCAAGAGGAACGCCTCGGTCTTGCCCGAGCCCGTGCCGGTCCCGACGACCACGTCGCGGGCGGCGTCGCTCGCGCGCAGCGCCCCGGCCTGGTGGGAGTACGGGTGCTCGTGCGGCAGCAGACCTGCTCGGACGAGGTCGCTCGCCTCCGGGACGCCGAGCTCGCTCATGAGAGCAGCGGTGGAGTCGGCGGCCGGCTGGTACCGAGGGAGCAGCTCCAGCAGCGGCTCCATGAACGCGGCGCCGGGGGCCTTCAGGAGCCGGTGCCGCTCGGCGCGCACGCCGGGGTCGCGCACCTCGTACGCGGTCTCGTAGAACCGCAGGAACGCCTCCTCGAGGTACGACTGCACCTTGAGCGGAGTCAGCAGGTCACGCGCGTCACTCATCGAGGTCCTTCAGGTCGTTGTACTCAGAGCGCAGGTCCGCACCGAGAATCTCGGCGACTCGCGCTGCTACGGCGGCGTTGACGTTCTCGTACGCGCGCATGGGTGGGACCGAGAGGCCGCCCGACCGCTGGCACCGCACGGGGTAAGCCGGCAGGCCGGTCCGGAGGGTGAGGGCACGCCGGAGGATGCTCGGCAACGGAAGGTCCTGGGTGACGAGCAGCCGGTCAGCAAAGTGCTCGTGCAGGAGCGGTAGGTGCTCCGACGAGCGCCGGACGAGCCAGCGCCCCACCGCCGGCTCGACCTCGACGAGGTCCGCTCCTGACTGCTTCCGCCAGGCGAACACCTTCCGGTGCCGCTGACGGAACGAGTAGAAGCCTTGGCGGTCGGTGTCGACGGTCCGGACCCAACGCCACGTCCCCCGCATGTTCGCGTACACGTGGGGGTCCGATCCCGGCAGGTGGCTGAACTGCTGTCCTGTGCTGACGGCCCGGTTCAGCGTCGGCATGGTGTCGAGCAGCCAGCGGGCCGTGCACCCGTGGTGCCTCACGCCCAGCCGCTCGTACGCGCCACGCACGAGGTCGACGTGGCGAGGCTCCATCTCGATGTAGGCAGCCGCCGGACCGATGGCCCGGCCCGCACGGTCGACCGGTGTCCGTACCTCGACGCTGGTGAGACCGACCCCGTCGGCGACGACAGGGTCGGCGTCGTCAGGGTCGTCGAGGCGCTCGAGCAGGCGAGCAGGGCGAGCGCCCGCGAGCACGTAGAGGCCGTTGGCCTCGGGTAGCGCGACGGCAGCAGCAGGTGCTGCGAGCACGCGCCCGCGCGCGTAGTCCTGCTCGACGTGACCGAGGTCGCTGAGCGTCTGCAGCACCTGTCGCCAGTCACCGGCGACGTCGTGGCGCCCGAGCTTGTCGCAGACCCAGGTCCAGGCGCGCATGAAGTCCTCGCGGGACGCTGACGCGCTCTCGCGCTCGGAGAGCCACGTGAGGACCTCGTCGAATGGGTTGGAGTGTGTGCCGTCGACGACGCCGTTGCGGGTGGCAGCGACGCGCACCGTCACGGCCTGCCCGGGCTTGGCCTTCGCGGCTTTCCACTGGAGGGACCGGGTCAGGAGCGTGCGGGCAAGGTTGTCGTCCGCCTCGCCGACCCACTTCCACTTCGCCCGTCCCGACACGAGCTCGCCGACTAGGTCGCGGCGCGCGACCTGCTGGACGGCGCCCTCGGCCGGGGGCACGTCAGCGCACCGGGCCGCGACGACCGCCCCCGTGCGCGGGTGCCGGGCGAGGACGACCGCCGCACCGCTGACGCGAGACGCGAGACCGTCCACGTCGAGACCCTGAGCCTGAAGAGCGTGCCGGCTGAGCCACCGCGGACGCAGCGGCTGGACCTGGTGCACGGACCCGTCCTTGTTGAGAACGAGGTAGTCCGACCCGGGACGGTGCAGCACGACGGGTTCGCGCACTGGCACGCCTGTGACACACGCCCCGGCCAGGCCGGGCCCTTCGGCGACGCCCTGTCGCGCGTCGCCGAAGGTCCAGCGGCCCGGCTCGTCACGCTGTCCGGGCCGGAGCGCGTCCTCGTTCTCGGCCTGGTTCCGGACGAAGGCGAGACTGCGAAACCTGAGCGTCTCTTCGCCGTGCTCCACGACGTGCTCACCGGGAGGAAGGCCGAGGTGCGCGAGTCGTACCGAGGGCGGGGCCGAGCTCGTGGCCTCGACGACCGTGCCGTCGACGACCACCCGAGCCCGGATGTAGGGCAGCGCGACGTCAGGCTCCTGGCCGGAGAGGTACTGCTGCGCGCGGCCGAGCCGCATCCCGCCCGTCAGCGACACCGTCGCCGGGACGGGTGGTACGGCCGAGCCGAGTCCGAGCGCGCGCAGCAGCGGTACGTCCTCCGTGAGGACGACGTGCTCGTACCAGCTCCAGCCGTCGAGGGCGGGGCGGTGCTTAGCGGCAGAGCCCGCCGCGCGGAGGGCGACCTCGACGTCCCCTCGCCTGCTGTCGTGAACGAGGACGTGGTGCGGGACGAAGTGCTGGGGGCGCTGACTCTGCAGCCTCCCGTCGACCTCCGGATCGTCGTGGAAGACGAAGACGGTGCCGCCGCCGAACGCAGCGGACCTGGTGGCGGTGAGCGCGTGCTGGGCGCCGGCCAGCAGCCACGTGGCGGGAGCCCCACCGACGGCGACGTGGAGGAGCGGCGTGTGGTCGTCGACCGTGAGCGTCGCGCCGTCGCCCACGTCGACGACCTGACCCACGAGACCAGCGTCGGCGTGGACGACACCGCTGAACGCGTCGTCCCAGTCGTCGTACCGGAGAAGGCCACGGGCCGTGCGCTGACCCCGGTCCCGCAGACCATCGCGGCGCCAGCGAGCGAGCTCGTCGTCGAGGACGTCCTGAACGACCTCCAGCGCTGCCTCGTCCCGCTCGACGCGCGCGAGGAAGTCTGCGGACGCCGTGCCTCGGTAGCGCAACCACACGACGAGGTCGCCGACGCCAAGGCGTTGGACCCCCGGCCCGCACTCCTGAACGAACTGCTCGATCGTCAGGCGGTCCCTGTGACGAACCAGGCCCTGGCTGCGCGACCACCCCTGAAGGGTCCACACACGGTGCGTCCTGGCACTCGGCCGACCGAGATCGCTTCCTGGACTCTCGAGCCAGCGGTTCCAGATCTCCCACATCGCCGGGACGTCCTCGCCGTAACCCGCCGGCGCCGCGGCGTCGGGAGGCAGGCCGAGCAGGGCGTTCTGCCTCCTGTACACGCCGTGCGGCGAGCCGAGAGGCTCTTCCGTCACGGCGAGCACCGTCATGGCCAGGTGGGCAACGAACGGAGGGTCGTCAGCGAACCCGCGAGCGGCCCAGCGGGTCGCAGAGCTGGCACCCTGTGCGAACGGACGCGACCCGCGTGCGGCACGGAACGCCTCGCAGAAGTCGTCGAGCGCCTGCTGCTGGCCCTGTCCGGAGACGTCGGCGAGGGTCTCCCGGTCGACGTAGAGATACAGGCGCCGCTCCGGACGCGCCCGGCTCCGGAGGTCGCTGAGCAGCGCCTCGTTCCACTCGACCAGCCTCATCGCCTGTGCCTCATCCCCGTGGTCATCGCCACGAGAGGGCCTCGAGCTTAGCGACCGCGGAGAACTTCTCACGAGGGACCGACACGCTGGTCACATCCAGCCACGTGAGTGGCGCCTCGAACTTCCCGTGATGGCCGCGCCGACCACCCGCCACCCAAGAGCAGCGGCCATGTCGTGCCGTTCTCGCCTGCCGCTCCAGGAAGCACCGATAGGGCCGGAGGCGGGCTCGCGCTAGCCACGGTCTCCGACGGTGCTCGTCCCGAGGGCGATGTCGCGCAGACGACACGGCGGCAGAAGGGTCTCAAACCGCGCACACGGGTCCGGATCCGACCTTCCGGTGAGTGCGCCCCTCGCCTACGGATGACAGGCCGCGTACACCTCGAACGTGACGCGCATCTGTCGAGCACCGCAGTCAGCCGCGCCGGCTTGTACACGCCGCCTTGCATCGTGCGGTGGCGAGATGACCTAGCTGATGATCGTCGGATCGTGGCGGCCCATGATCGGCTCGATGTCGCCCTTCTTGATGATCGCCCAGACGATCAGGTAGAGGAAGAAGCCGACGGCGAGGCCGATCGAGTACCAGCCGAACATCTCCCCCTTGTCGAAGAGCGCGATCACGGCCGCCCCGCCGACGGCCCCGATGACGGTGGCGATGTCGGACAGCTGGACCTTCTCCGTGTTGCGCGCCAGGGTGCGGTAGGTGATCCACCCGATGACGAGGCCGAAGAGGCCCGCGCCCGCTGCTGCGATGGTCATGAAAGTGCTCCTTCGTCGCGTTGTTGGTCCATCAGGCTGGGACGAGCTCAAGGTCGGCGGAACAGAACGCGGTGTAAGCGAGGCCCGCAAGGTTTCCCTTGGCGAGCATGTCGAGGCGTGCCTTGCGCAGAGAGCCGCCGACCGTGGCCCCCGGCTGAATCAGGTAGGACAGGAACCGTCGTGCGATCTCGCCCGCCACATGCTGGTGGACGGAGATCTCGGTGCCGATGACTCCAGAGGCGTACATTCCGGCGAAGTCCTCGACGAATGACACCAGGCGTTCCGGGGTGAGCTCTGCAGTGTTGCATCCGTTGAGGAAGATGAGGGGTGGGACGTCGCGCCACGTCTGCGGCTGCCACCGCTCTCCCTGCGCCCACGCGTCGAGGTCTCCCGGGCTGAACCTCTCGTGCTGACCCAGCTCGAGGTAGGGGACTGTGAGGCTCGTGTCCTCCACAACCCCCACGCGCCCGTGGCTGTAGAAGTACACGAGAGGCAGCGGTGCGCGAAGCGCGTCCAGCAAGTCGTCCCGCGAGTCGCAGTCAAGGAGGGAGAACGTGCCCCCGAGGGCCGACTGGAGATCCTCCAGGTGCTGCGCACTCAAGCCCGTCTCAAGATTGAGGCTGCGAACGGTCGCCAGACGCGGTCCGGCTGGCATGGGGATGACCGTCGGGAGCGTCCCGGAGAGAACTGACGCAGGCTCCTCGATCTGGTGACGGATCCCCCAGAAACCGAACGGGCACAGCGTGTTCATCTCGTGGGTCGTCTCGTACGGGCACCGGTCTGGGTGTTCGTTCAAGAGCCCAAGCTCATCGAGCAGACCGCAAGGCACCCACGCACCGTCCAGGGTGCGGGCGATGTCGTAGACGGCTGACCACGGGAAGACCGACGAGGTCACCCGCGACACCTGGATGACGCTCGACCCGCGGAGCGCACCGCGGAGCGCCTCGCGGTCGCCATGAGTGCGCACGGCGGCCGTCCAGAGCTGCGACCCAAGACGTGCCAGACCCTGAAGGGCCTGCCTGAAGTGCCCCGGGCCGGCCGCGTTGTCCGTGTCGTACTGCGACTTCCTGCCGTCCTCGCCGAGCGTGATGAGCGTGAGCTTCTGTCGGAGCGCCTGGAGTAGCTGAGCTGCCCCCGACTCGCTGATGTGCGTCTGGACGGCAGGCTGTCCGACGCCCTTGACGACGATCGTGTGCGTACCCGACCCGGAGTCGTTCGTCAGGACGGCCACCCGCCGTTGCGGGAGCTCGGCCGCCCGCGCGAGGTCCTCCGCCAACGCGTAGTCGACCTCGGCGTGTAGACCGAGGTGCTCACCGTCAGGCACGCCGACGGGCAGCACGACGTGCAGCGACTGCACCACGCTTCCCCGGTGGTAGACGGTGCACCGGAGCTCGCTGACGCCTGTGCCCACGTGGGTTTGGAACGGCACCTCGTGCGCAGGGCGACGGTCCTCTGGCCGGCACTCATGAGGTCGCTCGGGGGCACACGGACACACCCAACCCGGTCCGTCAAAGGGCACGAACAAGCGCCCAGCGCAGGCCGCGTCCGCGTCGAGCGCCACGTCGGCGCTCGACACGACGACGTCGAACCACCAGCCCTCGGAGGACGGCTCGAGAAGCTCCACGCGGAGGCTCGCCGCGTTGACGACGATGGTGCCGTCCCGGCGGGGGCCGATCGACACCTGCAGCACGTATGCGGTCGAGGGCACGAGGGTCTCGCCGCGCCCCAACGTCACAACCGCTTCCGTACCGTCAGGAGGTCGACGTGCCACCATGACGTCCACCACGCGCTCCGGCGGTACGCGCCTCACGTCGACGGGGGGCGCGAGGCCAGGCGACGGCATCAGCGTGATGCTCGGCACCCGGGCCAGCGCTTCCGTAGCGAGCGCAAGGCTCGGTCCGTCGCGCGTCACCGGGACCGGACCGAGGCGGAGCGAGGCCGGCGCCCCCGGGGCTTGGTGCCGGTGTACGAGGTCGAGGGTCGCGTGCGGGGTCAGCCGGTCCATCGCGATCGTGGTGCGGTCGCTGAGGGTGAGGGTCGCGTCGACGCCCCTGTGCCCTGTGTAGTACAAGTTGACAACCTCGGTCACCGACTCCTGCGTCGTCATCGCCAGCGTGAACTCGAACCGCCGCTCGGGCGCGTCGAAGTTGCGCTCACCCGGCTCGGACGTGGACCGGGACAACGACTTGAGTTCCCTGAGTACGGCGTCGCCGGTGACCACGCCGCCGAGCACATCCGCCCTTGATTTGAGTTCGCCGTGGTCGCCGGTAACGGTGAGCACGTCAAGCACACGGGTCGGCAGCCAGGGCGGCAGCTCGCGCAGGCGGTTGCCGTCGAGGTGCAGCCTGCTGAGAGGCGAGTGCGCCAGGGGGGCCAAGGCCTCGGTGGTCAGGTCATTCCACGCGAGGTCGACGAATCGCAGGGCCGTCAGCCGCCGGTCCCCGGACCACAGGCGGCGCAGTCCGTTGCCCGCGGCGTTCAGTCGCCGGAGGTCCGACGCCGGCAAGCCGTCGAGGCTGTGGAGACGATTGCGCGTCAAGATCAGCACCTGCAGCGCTCTCAGCCACGCCAGGTGCTCGAGGTGCTCCAGCGAGTTGTGCCCCAGGTCGAGCCAGCGCAACTCGCGCAGCCGGCCAACGACCTCCGGGACGCTCCGCAGGCGGTTCTCGGACAGGTTCAGGGTGTGCAGCCCGTGGGGAAGGTCCACGTCGACACGGTCCAGACGGTTGCCGGCGAGGTCGAGCGCCTCGAGTCGGGTGAGCGCACTCAGCCACGACGGCACCGTCGACAGCCGGTTGCCGCTGAGGTCGAGCGCGCGGACCGCGGATAGGTCGGCGGGTGGTGCCGCGTGCTCGAGACGGCGGCCGACGCCTTGCAGGCTCAGCCTTCCCGTGCGCTGCCAGTCCTGGCCGTCGATCGCCGCCCAGACCTCGCCTCCGGCGCCTGTCGTCATGTGCCACCGCCTTCGTCGTCCCGCGTGGCGCCGGCGTCGAGAAGCAGCGTTACGCACTGCTGCGCCTCGTTGAGCGGGAGGCCGAACCGGCTGCGCTCCTGGGCGGCCATGTGAGCAGCCACCAACGCGGTTTCCCCTGCCGTCGTGGTCGCCTTCGGGTCCGCGCCCGCAGCGAGCAGCGCCTCGACTGCCACAGCGTTCCCCACAAGGGCGGCGCACATCAGCGGCGTCTCCCCCGCGTCATCCTCCTCGTCGACCTCGGCGCCGGCGTCGAGCAGCACGGACAGCACGGCGCGGGAGCTGTTCGGGGGTGACTGCGCCGCGTAGTGCAACGCCGTGGCACCTCGGGCGTTCATCGTGTGGACGTCCGCGCCCAGCGCGAGCAGGGAGCGCAGTACCCCGGCGTCACCCGTAATGGCCGCGCCCATGAGCGCGGTCTCGCCGGTCGTAGTCGCTGCGCCGACGTCGCCGCCCGCCGCCACGACGAGGTCGACGGCGGCCGGCGTCGAGACAAGGTGCAGCGGAGTGACGCCCTGGTGGTCCACCCGCGTGGCCGAGGCACCGCGCTCGATCAGCACGCGGGGGAGCCCGTCGATCCGGCGTCTCAAGGCGTGGTGCAGCGGTCCTCGGCCCTCGCCGTCCACCGCGTCTGGGTCGGCACCCGCGTCGAGCAGGGCCTGCGCCGTCTCAAGGTCCCGAGCCTCGCAAAGCGCCGTCGCGCCGCGAGCGTCCGGCGCGTCGGGGTGCACACCGGCGTCTAGCAGGGATGTCGCCAGTCGGGCGGAACGTCGTGCAGAGTCGGTCAGCAGGGTGCTACCCCCGTCCAGTGGGTGGTCGACGTCGACGCCGGCCAAGGCGAGCGCACGGACCGTGGCCGTCATCGATGCGGGCGTCGGGACGAACGCCGTCACCGGGCCGCGGTCCCACGCCACGGCAACGTCGCTCCCCAGCTCGCCGAGCGGCACCGGTCCTCGGGCCCCCGCCTTCAGAAGTCTGGTGACGGCGTCGGGCGCAGCACGGCGCACCGCCACGGCGAGCAGATCCCGCAGCCGCTCGTCGGGGGCGCCGCCGAGGTCCTCACCGGAGAGCGGGTCGCGGTGCCAGTCCCAGCCCTCACCGACCGTCCCGTCGCCCGACACCACGGTGGGCGCGGACGACAGCCCGAGCGCACGCGTCAGGTCGTACGCGGTGCCCACCACCCGCCCGTCGGCCGTCGCGGCGGCGAGCCACGGTCGCGCTCCGCTCGAGATCTCGTCCACCACTCGGTCGACGCGCTCCGCGCGACGCGCGACGACCGCCGCCTCCAGCGCCTCGAACGCCACGCCGATGTACGTGGTCCCGCGACCGGACGTTGCGTACGTGCACCGGCCGGGGTCGACGTCCATCAGCCGAGTGGCGGTCAGCGCGAGCGCCGCGGCGTCCTGCGGGGCGAGCAGGAAACGGGGCGTCGAGAACGACGCGACGAGGTACATCCCGTCCCTCGTCCCGTGGACCGACAGGCTGGTCGCCAGCACTGGGCCCGAGGCGCGCGCTGGTGCCGGGTGCGTCCTCGCGTAGGAGGCGAGCAGCCGCGGGAAGTCCCGGGCGAAGGACCGGACGAGCGCCGCCTGGTCGACGGTCCCGTCGGCCACCGCCGGGGAGAACCCCTGCAGGTGGTGTCCCACCTCGTGGTACACGCGGAACTCGAAGTCGCGCGCACGCGTCAGGCCGACCATGAGATCACGACCGAACTCGAACTGGTCGTTGGCCTTGGTCCCCGGCACGACCCGTCCACCCGCGGCCAGCTCGAGGAGATGGATCGCATGTCGGGGCCCCGGCTCGACGCCCACCACCTGCAGGGTGCCGAGGCCTCTGAGGACGCCGCAGGCCACGATCGCCCGCAGGACGTCGTCGCTGGTGGCGGCGTCACGCTCGATGAGGCTGCGGACCCGCGGCCAGCAGTCGTCCAGCCAATCGGCCTGGGCCCGTTCTCGCCACCGCGCCATGTCCCGCGTCATCGAGAGCGGGTGGTGCACTGCGGCCGCCAGGAGCGGCAGGGTTGGGGCGTCCAGAGTCGCCAGCGCGGCCGGTGCGGTGCCGCTGACGGCGACGGAGTACGCGGTGGCGTCCAGGCCGAGCTCGTCGGCGACGACACCCGCCAACGTAAGTGCCGCCCGGGTGTCGCCGAACGATGCCAGCGCCCTCAGGACCTGCAGGGCCCGCGCTGGTGCGACGACGCCCACCCCGTCCACCGCAAGGTTCCGCAGCAGGTCGTACGTGTGGGCCGGTGCCGCCCGTGTACTCATGGCCATCCCCCGACGTTCCGCGCTCGCCCCCATTGCGTGGGTCACCGCGCTTCACCACCGTTCATCGTCCCTCCGGGACGCACGAGCGCGCAGTACGCGGGGTCACCCGTCGTGCGAAGGAGCGACGCAGGCGCCGCGTGATACACGCGCGAGCAGGAGCGGAGGCAGGACCGGGCTCGTCGCCACACTCTGCAAGAGGCCGTGGCACTCGCCGCGCGCACCATCGAACGGCTCCGCGGGCTGGCGCCTCGGCAGGCGCCAGCCAGACCGTGACAGGTCGAGGTCGGCGAGGAACCGTCGACCGAACCGCTCGATCGCCACACCGGACGAGAGGCGGGCGGTGCACGAGGCGGCAGAGGGGCCCAAACCGCGCACGGCTCCGGATGTGCCGTGCAGTGGAGTGCGTGCGTCGGCTATGGGAGCCGGAGCGCGTGCACGTCGAGCGCGACCCGCACCCCGTCCAGCACCGCAGCGAGCGGTGCCGGCTCGTACACGCCGCCACGCAGTCCGTACAGATCGGCACTGGCACCATCAACGCCGATGAGCCAGTACGTGCCGATGCCTGCCTGCGCGTACTCGACCGACTTCAGGTGCCGGTCGGTGCGCCCCGACCCTGGGGACACGACCTCGACGACCACTGCGACGTCCGCAGCCGTCAGGCGCCGAGCACCGGACCACGCGAAAGCCGTCGGGATGACCACGACGTCAGGCGCGCGGACCGTTGCGAGCTCGGACGGGTCCAGGACGACGTCGACCTCGGTGACGGTGGCCCACCCCTCGGGCAGCTGGGTGTCCAGGAGCGCCGCGATCCGCTTCACGAGCATCTGGTGCAGCACGGTGGGACCGGGTGGGACGTGCACGACTCCCGCGACGAGCTCGATCGTGTACTCGGTGGTCTGCTCAAGCGCGGCCCACTGGTCCAGGGTCAGGACATGGGACGGGAGAGTGACGCTCATACCGACCACCGCCTTCCCCGTCCTAGTTGAGCGTAACGAGGCCGGGTCTGCTGCACGCTCAGGTGGCGCCTGAGCTCTGGAGCTGGGAGGTCCCCGCCGAAGGCATGTGGCCCAGGATTCGGCACTAGCCGAGACCCGCGAGCCGATAGAGGACGAGTGAGCCGGCCACGGCGACGTTGAGGCTGGCACCGGTCCCGATCATGGGGATCTCGACGGCTAGGTCCAGGAGGTCCAAGGCCTCTGGTGGGATGCCGGTCTGCTCATGGCCGAGAACCATGACGGTGCGCTCGCGCGCGGCGGGCAGGTCGCCCAGGCGCACGGCCTCCTCGGCGAGCTCCACGCCGAGGATCCTCGAGCCCCGTTGACGCTGATGCTCCAGCCAGCGCGTCGGGTTGCCGGTCCAGTGCACGCACGCGGGGTGGCGCAGCGTGTTCCCGCGCCCGAGGGCTTCGGGGACCCATGGCAGTCGCGGGACGGCGATGCATGCGCCGACCGCGTCGCAGGTACGCAGGAGCGTGCCGAGGATGACACCGTGCATGAACCACAGCGGGGCGGCGATGAGGTGGTCCCAGCAGGAGTGCGAGCGGCGGCGCCGTTCGCGGCGCAGGTCCTTCGGGGTGCGGACTCGCACCTGGGGGCCGTTCACGGGGTGATGAGGGCGTGGCCTCCGAGCTCAGTGTTCATCACAGGGCGCGCTTGTCGGCGCACGCGGGCCATCGTCGGGAGTTGCCAGTGTCTCATCTACCTCGGTCGGTGAGAACCCGGCCAAGCGCTCCTCTCCATAGCCAGAGCCGACACGCGCTGCGGCACGCGACGTCAGCGGCACAGTGTCCCCTTAAGGATCGTCATGTTGCAGATCGGGCACGCACACGAGCCGTCCGCAGCCAGCGCGGACGTTTCGTAGTCTCCGCAGTAGGGGCACGCGTGTGCGAACAGCGTTCGGCATACCCTTCCTGCCGTGGACTGTGGGCGCCGAGACCCTATATCAAGCGACGTTCGAGTCAGAGTGCGAAGCAGTCGGGCGGCCACACTGGCCACATCTATATGCGCTAAGGCGAGATGTCCGCGTCTGCGGCGCACCACCGCAGCGCTATCAGATGATCACCGCTTGAACTCGATGAGATCCGCGTACAGCCGAACGTATCCTTCAACAGTTCCGTCCAACGAATGACCATCAGCGATCCGTAGGCCCCGGCGTCCCATCTCTTGACGGAGGGAGGCGTCGGTCAGCAGTTCAGTAAGGAAGCGAGAGAGCTCAGCCGCGTCGCCTCCTCGATAGAGGAAACCGCTGCGCTCGTGCTCCACCAACTCCTCAAGAGCCGGGGAACGTGCGGCAATCACTGGAATACCTGCAGCCATGGCTTCGAGCGTTGCTAGGCTCTGCAACTCGGCTACGCTCGGCATGCAGAATACGTCACTCCTCGCGTAGATGTCAGTCAGAGAAGCGACGTCGACTGCACCATGAAATGCGATTGCATCGGAAAGGCCGAGCGTTCGAGCTCGACGCTCGAGGCGACGACGCGATCTTCCGTCGCCCACTATTTCCAGCATCGCTGAAGTGTTACTCGCCACAGCGGCGAACGCGGAGAGTAGGTCGCCGACGCGCTTCTCGGGGTCAAGCCTACCTACGAAAAGCACAGTCGGCGCAGCACCTACGACGCCCTTAGTGCAACCGGGCGATGAGCGGAATCGCCCAGCATCGACGCCACCCGAGATTACGGCTCCTCCTTCCAGACGAGCGTGTTCCCGCAAAGCGGCCACCGCAAACTTCGTTGGCCCCGTAACCATCGACGCTCGCCCATATACGCGCTGCACCCGAGCCCAGAGTCGGCGACGCAATAGGTCGTAGGCACACCGGGGGATAGGGATGCCGTAGGTCAGGTTTTCAGGCAGGAAATGGTTTGTTGCGACCACGGGCACGCCATGCAGTTCAGCCGCGGTCAGCGTTGCATGACCGATCCCGAAGTGCGTTTGTACATGGACGACGTCCGGTCGCATCCGCTCCACGAGCCGAGAGGCGATCGGCAGAGCGTCGCGGGACAGGGAGTAACGAACATCGTGACCTGGTATCCAACGAGACCGCACGGTCTCTACATCGAGCCCGTCCACCTGGATAACACCGGGCCGCCCATCGGCCGAGGGGCAGATCAGCACGACATGATGCCCCTTGCCTCGCAGTCCTCGCGCCAACCGCATGGTGAAACTCGAGACACCGTTACGTCCGCGCGCATGCATGTCGGCGGCCAGCAAGACTTTCACTTAGCACCACGCACAACATGTGCGGTCACGCCCGTCGATGCGCCGCTCCATCGACCCCCCGGCATACCGGTTGCACACGCGCTGCCGTTCGCTGAGCACGCCTGCCCCCTCATTATGCGGAGCGTCAGAATGACGGCCCCCGACCGCTCTTAGAAGAATTGTATGCGCTGGCCTCCGCTCGCAGCATCTCCATGGTGGAGGACCCCGCGGCGACTGCCAATAAAACTAGGGACGCAACCACGGCCGCGCTCAACAACGGCGAGTCGTGTATCAGTTTGGAGTCGCTCATACCACGCACCAGTAGTCCTACGGTAGTTGCCACCGCCGCGATATATACCGCGATGCTCAACTTAACGCTCGTGCGCCGCTGTCCCACGCATGACTCCAGAATCGCGACCGTGGCAAGATGGGCGCCCGGTAGTAGGGTGAGCAGTCGCTCCTCTGCAGCCCGCTTCATTCCGAGTCGAGCGGCTTTTTCTGTCTGTAGCTGGGCCACATAATGAAGGATCCCAAGGAACGCGAACGGTGCGGCAATCGATATCGCGCCTCGAAATTCGTCGCCGTTGTTTCCGGCCAGTACTCCGAGAGTCGCGACTAGGATGGTTCCCGCAAAGGCGAAGTACCTATCAGACAGTGCCGTGTATTCGCGGATCTCGGCCGACAGTTGTTCTATGAGCGACCGCATCCCATCAATAAGGGAGAGCTCGTCCGCGGTAGATGCTGCGGCAGCACTGTCGGCGTTGCGTAGGAAACGTCGCATTTGGAGGGCGCCCTCGCTCTTCGATCCGTCACCGTTCACCGGAGCATAGTGCTATCGAGGAGCGAGTGAAAGAGTCGGTCGGTGGAGGCGTTGAAGATCCGCCCGCGTGTGCGCTGGCCCACAGGTGCACTGAACGGACGCGAGTCGTCGCGGTGAGTCGCCGGAATCGCGGACTCGTGCCGCGGCGGGCTGATGTCGTCGACGCGGCGTGCGCCCTGGCAGATGGGTCACGGCAAGACGAGGCTATGGCTAGGCAGGTGAGCATTGCGGTCCACTGACGACGACCGGCGCTGCTTACAAGGAGCCGCTGCGATGAACGGTCGACATGGGTTGCCGCGCCCGGCCCGGCGACGGTGCTGCGGGTGGTGCTTGCCACGTCGCGGCAGCGATCGAACGTCGACCAGGGCCCAGCCGGGGCGGGTGCCGTGTCGCTCGAAGTCCGAATCACAACTTCCCGCAGATGCCCGAGTCCGAACTAGGGAAAGGCGCTGTCCCGGTGAGGATTACGGCTGGCTACCGCTCCGATAATAGTTGGGGCTACGGCAATCAGTAACTGGATGCCCGCGCGATCGCCTCGTCAGCGGCGTCGACCCTCTGGTTGGCGAAAGGCTGCAGCAGCGTTCTGACGACCTCGACCCCGACTCGGTCGCACACCGCGACCGCCTTCGATCCGGCCGAGATGGCGACCTTGAGTGCACCGAGGTCCAGCGGGTGTGCGAAGTCGGAGCGCGACAGCCCCAGCGCTGCGAACGCGTCGAGGCCTGCCTTATCCACAGCGGCGAGCCGGGCAGCGGGCCACGGGATCTTGCCGACGGCCTGGATCGCCGACCGACGCTCTGGGGGTCTTGAGTCGGCGACGACCTGCTGCCAGTTGAGGCCGCCGCTGCTGACCGCTTGGAGGAACTCGGCAACGAGATCTCCGTGCGGTCCGTACTTGGCGCTGGCTCCGTCGCTCGTGCTGCTCATCGCCGTCACGGTACCGGCACCACGTCCACCAGCCGGAGCCTCACCTTCATCCGGATGTCTCCCCACGCAGCGGGGTCGATGTCGGCGTCCAGCAGCGCGTCGTCGATCGCTGCCTGCAGGTCGTCAGCGTTGTTCCGCCACTGAGACCCGATCGACGAGTTGATGGGACCGTCGCCCATCCCGGTGATCTGCTCGGGGTTGCCACCGGCTCGCTGGTCGGGCCCGTGCAGCGGGTACTGGCCCTGAAGCTGTCGCCTCGCCTCCGCCACGGCGTCGGGTCGCGACATGCCGCGCTCCTTGACGAGCCGGTCGGCGATGAGACGCGCCAGGTGACGGTGGTACGCCTCCTCGTTGTCGATGCGGTTGCCGCGCGAGTCCATGCGACCCCGTCCAGTCCTCAAGGGTCATCTGGTTGAGCGCGCGCTGCTGCAGGTCGATCTGCCGCTCGAACTCCACGAGGTCGTGCTTGGCCTGCTGGCGTTCGAAGTTGATCTCCACGTCCTGCGCAAGGCGCAGCACGCCGTTGTCGTTGACGACAACGCCCGACTCGACGTAGGGCCGCAGGCTCTCGGGGACGACGTCGGGATCGGGGAGCCGCCCCGACAGCGTCTCCCCGCTCGAGGACGGGACGTCCGGGTCGACCGTCCCGACGTTGCCGTGCTCACCGCGGGGTGTGCCGTCGTAGTGCGGGTGCGTCGGGTCGTATCGGGGGTCGCCGCGACGATCGAGCGGGACGTCGGAGACATCGGGGGCGTCGCCGCGAACGGTGCCGCCGTCCCAGGCCGGCGCGTGCGGGCTGGTCGTGGCGGGCGCCGGCTGTCGAGGCACCGCGGCGTCCGAGGTGCCGGTGCCGTGCGGATCGCGCACCGGTCCGCCGTCGGCCGGCCGGTCCACGGCCGGGGCGCCGAGACGCTCCGGCGGCAGTGGGTCGACGCGCGGCGGGTCAACGTGCGGCGTGCCCCCTCGCGGATAGGCGTGTGCGGCGTGGTGCCGGGCGTGGTTCGCGACCCGCCGCCCTAGGTCATCGCGTTGAGCAGTCCCGCGAACGGGTTGGCGCGCACGCCGGCACCGGCGCCCGCGACCGCGAGCTGCGGGCCGAAGCCGCCGCCGAACGTGTCGAGGTCGAACCGCGCGGCGATCGTCTTGAGCCCCGTGAGGACCTTGACCCCGCCCCTGACGGCCCACGACCCGCCCTGGACGACGAACTCCTAGGCCGCGCCGCTGATGCGGGCCAGGCGCGCACCGACCGACCCTGTCTTGAGGCCGGCGCCGACCTGCCCGGCGCCGGGGATGAAGAACGTGCCGACGCTGAGCACCGCGGAGGTGCCGGCCGCGAGGCCGTCCTCCTTCCAGGCGTGCCACCCGTCCTCGGCGTTCGGGTCCCAGCCGACGAGGGCGCCGCCGGCGTTGCGGACGGTGGTCGCCCGGTCGTACATCCAGTCGGAGAAGCCGTTGTTGTTGTTGCCGGTCGCGGCCATCCCGGCGGCGACCCAGCCGACCGGGGAGGCGAGCACGACGATCGACCCGACCAGGTCGCTGAGCCCGCCCCACGCCTGCCCGTACGCGTCGCCGGAGAACCAGTCGCCGTTCTCGGGGTTGTAGCCGAGGAGCAGCTGACCGGCGCCCTGCACCAGGTCCTTGCCGAAGGTGTACGCCCCGTGCCCGACGGCCTCGCGGCAGTTGCGGTCCTCGACGACCGGCGAGCCCCACGGCATCGCGACCTCGCCGGAGGTGAACGCCTCGGCGGGGATGGTCTCGACGGGCACCGCGCACACATTCGTCACCAGGCCGTTGATGCCGTTCGCGCAGGCGGCGACGGCGGCGGATACGTCCGAGAGGATGTGCGCGTACTCCTCGAGCAGCGCGTTGTTGCGCTCGACCGTCGCGCCGTCCTCGTTCCACGGCACCTTGACGCGGCGCTCCTCGACACCGGGCACCCAGTCCAGGGCCCACTTCACCTGGTCCATGGCGCCGGCGTCGACGCACGTGACATCAGACAGCTTCGGCGCGAAGAGGATTGGGCGGACCTCCTCCCAGGTGTACTGACCCGCATCGTCGTCGACGCGGTCGATGGGTCGTTGGCCGCCGGTGCCGAGGTGTGGTCGGCCACGTCGTCGTGCTCGAGCCCATGCGGGCAAGGCTGCGGCGCGTTCGGCGCCGGCCGAGCTTCTTCACGTCTACGTGGATCAGCGAGCCCGGGTAGGGGTGCCGTGGTCAGTACACCTAGCGGACGACGTCCTCGGTGTGTCGTGCGTCCCGTGGTGCCCCGGTGCGAACGGTCAGCTCGACGACATCGAGAGCACAAGCAGCGCCAGGAACCTGCCGAGGAACGCCACGACCGCCCCGACAACCAGCAGCACCGCACCGCCAGCGACGGCGACACCACGCCGCGGTCCCGACGAGCGCCTCGCCGCCCGCAGCGCGAAGGCTCCGCCGACCACCAGGCCGACCCCCACGAGCAGGACGAGCACCATGACCGTCACGCCGGCCCAGTCCGTGCTGACGCTCATGGCACTCCCACCGATCGGCCCGCGGGCACGCGGCGGGGCGGGGACGACGAGAGCCGGTGACCCTGAGGTCACCGGCTCTCGGTCTGTGCGCGAGGCGGGATTTGAACCCGCACGCCCTTTCGGACACTGGCACCTGAAGCCAGCGCGTCTGCCGTTCCGCCACTCGCGCGCGGTTCGGAACACTAGCACGGTACGGTCCGGGTACCGAACACGCCGGTCAGGGCCTCGCCCCTGGCGGACGCCGCGTCGGGTCGGTGCCCGGCCTCGGCCGCGGCACCACCCGTCCGGGACGGGGTGTCGGTGGCCCGCGGGGCACGGGCGGAGCAGTGCACGGCTAGCATCGGGACGGACCGTCGTGGCACCTCGCCCGGCGATCCACGAGCACGCTGGCGGGCCACCCGGTCCGGACGACGGGCCCGGACGACCGGCGGGAGGAGGTGGGCGTGGGGTTCCTCGACAAGTTCGAGAACGGCGTGGAGCGCGTCGTCAACAACGCGTTCGCGCGCGCCTTCCGCAGCGAGGTGAAGCCGATCGAGCTGGCGGACGCGCTGCGTCGCGAGCTCGACGACCGCGCCGCCGTGGTGGGTCGCGACCGCACGGTGGTGCCGAACGAGTTCACCATCGAGCTGTCCACGGCCGACTACGACCAGGTGGAGCAGTGGGGCGCGGAGGCGCTGGCGGAGGAGCTCGCGGCGAACGTCACGGACCACGCGGCGAGCCAGCACTACGCGTTCGTCGGCCCGGTGACCGTGTCGTTCAGCGAGAACACGGAGCAGGACGCCGGCCGGTTCGCGGTGCACAGCGCGACGGTGCGCGGTGCGGTGGCCCCGGCGACGACGGCGGCACCGAGCCCGCGGCACCCGCTCATCGACATCGACGGCCAGCGCTACATCCTCACCGGTCCCGTGACCGTGATCGGGCGCGGCTCGGAGGCCGACATCATCGTCGACGACCCCGGCGTCTCCCGGCGGCACCTCGAGATCCGCGTGACGCCCGACGGTGTCATCGCCAGCGACATGGGGTCGACCAACGGCCTGTACGTCGAGGGGCACCAGGTGCCGGCGGCGACGCTGCTCGACGGCAACACGCTGACCATCGGCCGCACCCGGATCCTGTTCTGGACCGGCGGCTCGGACGTGGACGAGTGATGCGGCGCGCATGAGCGAGCTGACCGTCACCCTCCTGAGGATCGGGTACCTGGCCCTGCTGTGGCTGCTGGTCCTGTCCGCCATCACGGTGCTGCGCCGCGACCTGTACGGGACGCGGATCATCGACCGCCGCAAGGCCCCGGCAGCGCGCCCCGCCGCGACGCCCGGTGAGGCCCCCGCGCCCGCCGCCGAGCCCGCGCCCCGCACGCCCCGTCGCACGCGCGGCGGCGGGCCGAGCCGGCTCGTCGTCACCGAGGGCCCGCTGCGAGGCACGACCGTGCCGCTCGGGTCGTCCGCGGTGCTCATCGGCCGCGCCCCCAGCTGCACGCTCGTCCTCGACGACGACTACTCGTCGTCCCGCCACGCGCGCCTGTTCCCGCAGGACGACCAGTGGTTCGTCGAGGACCTCGGCTCCACCAACGGCACGTTCGTCGGCGACCACCGCGTCGAGCAGGCCACGCCCGTCCCCACCGGAACGCCGGTGCGGGTCGGCCAGAGCGTCCTCGAGCTGCAGAGGTAGCCCGTGACGGTCGCCCTCCGCTACGCCGCGCGCTCCGACGTGGGGCTCGTGCGCTCCGACAACCAGGACTCCGCGTACGCCGGACCCCACCTCCTGGTCGTCGCGGACGGCATGGGCGGTCACGCCGGCGGCGACGTGGCCTCGTCGGTCGCGGTGGCGGCCCTCGCCCCGCTGGACGGCGAGTCGCACGGCCCCGACGACGCGCTGGACGAGCTCGAGGTGGCGCTCGACGACGCGCGCGCCGAGATCATCGCGCGCAGCACCGCCGAGCCGGACCTCGCGGGCATGGGCACGACCGTCACGGCGATCCTGCGCGCGGGCAACAAGCTCGCGATGGTGCACCTCGGCGACAGCCGCGGGTACCTGTTCCGCGACGGCGTCCTCACGCAGGTCACCACCGACCACACGTTCGTGCAGCACCTCGTCGACACCGGCCGCATCACCGCCGAGGAGGCGGAGCACCACCCGCAGCGCTCCGTGGTCATGCGCGTGCTGGGCGACTTCGACGCCGACGTCACCGCCGACCTGTCGGTCCGCGAGGCCCGCGTCGGCGACCGCTGGCTGCTGTGCTCCGACGGCCTGTCGGGCTTCGTCTCGGCCGAGACGATCGAGGAGACGCTCGCGACGATCCCGGACGTCGACGCGTGCGCCGACCGGCTGGTGCAGCTCGCGCTGCGCGCGGGCGGCGGCGACAACGTGACGGTGGTCCTCGCCGACGTCGTCGAGCTCGACGAGCTGCCCGACGGCGCGATGCCCGGCACGAACGCGAGCGTCGTCGGAGCGGCGGCGCTGTCCCGCAAGCGCCGGTCCGCGGCGGCCGAGAGCCCCGCCGCCCGCGCGGCGTGGCTGTCCAGCCGCGCGCGCCGCGGCGAGGGCACGGCCACCGAGGCGTCCGACGACGCCGACCCGGAGACGCCGCCCGGCGGCACCGGCGCGGTCGCCACCGCCGGCACGGACGCCGACGGGCCGGACCGCGACAGCGACGAGGACGAGCCGCTGGCGCCCGAGCCGCGCCGCCGCGGGCTCGTCGTGACGTGGGTGGTCGTGGGCGTCGCGCTCGTCGCCGCCGTCGTGCTCGGCTACCTGTGGACGCAGCAGCAGTACTACGTCGGCCACGCCGACGGCCGCGTGACGGTGTACCGGGGGATCCCGCAGACGCTCGGGCCGCTCGAGCTCGCGTCCGTGGTCGAGACGACCGACGTCGAGGTCGCCGACCTGCCCGCCTACCTGCGCGAACGCGTCGAGCAGACGATCTCGGCCGGGTCCCTCGCCCAGGCGCGCGACCTCGTCGACATGCTCGCCGACGGCGTCGAGGACGAGGAGCCGGCCACGCCCGCCCCGACGCCCACGCCCGCCACGCCCACCGCGCCCGCGCAGCCGGCCACCGACCAGCCCGCCGACGGCCAGCCGGCCGACGGCCAGCCCGCGACCGACCTGCCCGGAGCCGGCGTCCCGTGATGGCCTCCATCCAGCCCCACCGGGTCCGTCCCGGGCGCGGGACCGAGCTGCTGCTGCTCGTGCCCGCCCTCGGCATCGGCATCGCCGGGTACGTCCTCGCCGGTCTCGGCGTCACCGACCAGGTGCCCCCGCACGCGGTCGCGTACGCCGTCGGCACCACCGTGCTCGCGCTCGTCGTGCACGTGGTGCTGCGCCTGCGCGCGCCCTACGCGGACCCGGTGATCCTGCCGGTCGTCGTCGCGCTCAACGGCCTCGGCCTGGGGATGATCTCGCGCATCTCGCTCGCATACGCCGAGCGCGGCCGCGCGGACTCCGGGTTCGCGGACCGCCAGCTCGCGTGGACCGCCATCTCCGTGGCCCTCGCGGTGGGCGTGCTCCTGCTGCTGCGCGACCACCGCACGCTGCGCCGGTACACGTACACGGCGATGGTCGCGGCGCTCGCGCTCATCGTGCTGCCGCTGCTGCCCGTCATCGGCCAGACCGTGAACGGCGCCCGGATCTGGGTGCGCGTCGGCCCGGTCGGCATGCAGCCCGCCGAGTTCGCCAAGATCGCCCTCGCCGTGTTCTTCGCCGGCTACCTCGTCACGCACCGCGACACGCTCGCCCTGGCCGGCAAGAAGGTGCTGGGCCTGCAGCTGCCGCGCGCCCGCGACCTCGGCCCGATCCTGCTCGTGTGGGGCGTGTCGCTGCTCGTCCTCGTCGGGCAGCGCGACCTCGGCACCTCGCTGCTGTTCTTCGGCCTGTTCGTCGCGATGCTGTACCTCGCCACCGAGCGCACCAGCTGGGTCGTCATCGGCCTCCTGCTGTTCGTCGGCGGCGCGATCGCGGCGGCGACGACGTTCAGCCACGTCGGCGCACGCTTCGACGTGTGGCTGCGGGCCCTCGACCAGGACGTCTACGGGCGTGAGGTCGGCGGGTCGTACCAGGTGGTGCAGGGGCTGTTCGGGATGGCGAACGGCGGCCTGTTCGGCACCGGCTGGGGCCAGGGGCGGCCCGACCTCGTGCCGTACGCCGAGTCCGACTTCATCATCGCGTCCATCGGCGAGGAACTCGGCCTGACGGGCCTGCTCGCCGTGCTGCTGCTCTACACCGTGCTCGCCGAGCGGGGCATGCGGACCGCCATCGGCGTCCGCGACGGGTTCGGCAAGCTGCTCGCGGGCGGCCTGTCGTTCGTCGTGGCCTTCCAGCTGTTCGTCGTCGTCGGCGGCGTCACGCGGATCATCCCGCTCACCGGCCTCACCACGCCGTTCCTCGCGTACGGCGGCTCGTCGCTCGTCGCCAACTGGATCATCGCGGCGCTGCTGCTGCGCATCTCCGACGAGGCGCGGCGGCCCGTGCCGGTGGTTCGGGCGGTGCCGACGCCGGACATCGGGGTGCCCGTGGCCGTCGCCGGCCGCGCCGAGGGCGCCGACGGGCCCGTGCGGTCGTCGGCGCGCACCGCGCCGGACGACCCCGGACCCCGACCCGACGACCGACCGACCGAGCACATCGGGGGTGACGACCGGTGAACACGCCGCTGCGCCGCCTCGCCACGCTCGTCCTCGTCATGTTCGTCGCCCTCATGGGCAGCGCCTCGTGGGTGCAGTTCGGGCAGGCGGGGGACCTCAACACCGACCCGCGCAACGCCCGCACGCTGTACCGCGAGCACGGGAACGCACGCGGGCCCATCGTCGCCGGCGGCGAGGCCATCGCCGCGTCCGTGCCCGTCGACGACCCGTTCGGGTTCCAGCGCACCTACGCGAACGGCGAGCTGTACAGCGCCGTGACCGGCTTCTACTCGATCGCGAACGGCCGCAGCCAGCTCGAGCGCGCCGCGAACGACCAGCTCACCGGCCGCGGCGACCAGCTCTTCTTCTCGCGCATCCGCGACCTGCTCACCGGACGTCGGCCCGAGGGCGCGGCCGTCGAGACGACGATCCTGCCCGCCGCGCAGCAGGCGGCCCGCACCGCGCTCGGCGACCAGCAGGGCGCCGTCGCCGCGATCGAGCCGTCCACCGGCCGCGTCCTCGCCCTGGTCTCCACGCCCGGCTTCGACCCCAACGTCCTCGCCGTGCACAGCACGAGCGAGGCGTCCGCCCGGTACGCCGAGCTCGACGCCACCGAGGGCAACCCGCTGCGCAGCAACGCCACGCAGGAGCGGTACGCGCCGGGCTCGACGTTCAAGCTCGTCACGGCCGCGGCCGCGCTCGAGAGCGGCGCGTACACGCCCGAGACGGCCGTCCCGTCGCCGGTCTCGCTGACGCTCCCCCAGACCAGCGCCACGATCGGCAACTTCGGCGGCAGCAGCTGCGGCGGCGACCAGGTCAGCCTCGCCGACGCGCTGCGCGTCTCGTGCAACACCGCGTTCGCGAACCTCGGCCTCACCCTCGGCGAGGACGCGCTGCGCGAGCAGTCCGAGCGCTTCGGCTTCGACGGCGGCGAGCTGACGATCCCCACGCAGGTCGTCGAGAGCGTCTTCCCCACCGACCTCGACCCGCCGTCGCTCGCGCAGACCGCGATCGGCCAGCGCGACGTCGTCGCGACGCCGCTGCAGGTCGCGATGATCAGCGCGGCGATCGCCAACGGCGGGCAGCTCATGCGGCCCTACCTCGTCGAGACCGTGCGCGCCGCCGACCTCACGGTCGTCTCGCAGACGGACCCGGAGACGCTGTCGACGGCCGTCTCCCCCGAGACGGCGAGCGCGCTCACGCAGATGATGGTCGGCGTCGTCGAGTCCGGGACGGGCCGCTCCGCGCGCCTGCCGGGCGTGCAGGTGGCCGGCAAGACGGGCACGGCGGAGACGGTGCCGGGCGAGCCGCCGCACGCGTGGTTCACGGCGTTCGCGCCGGCCGAGGCGCCGCGGGTGGCCGTCGCGGTCATCGTCGAGAACGGCGGGAACCTCGGCAACGAGGCCACGGGTGGACAGGTCGCGGCGCCGGTCGCGCGGGCCGTGATCGAGGCGGTGCTGGGATCGTGAGGACGGGTCCGGGCGTCGCGCTCGGCGGGGGGCGCTACCGGCTGCTGCGGCGGATCGCCGTCGGCGGCATGGGCGAGGTGTGGGAGGCGAACGACGACGCGCTTCAGCGTCCCGTCGCCGTCAAGGTGCTGCGCGCCGAGTTCGCGGGCGACGGCGGCTTCCTCGAGCGGTTCCGCACCGAGGCGCGCAACTCCGCGGCGCTCTCGCACCCGAACATCGCCGCGCTGTTCGACTACGGCGAGCAGGACGGGTCGGCGTACCTCGTCATGGAGCTCGTCGTCGGCGAGCCGCTGAGCGACCTGCTCGAGCGCGAGCCCGTGCTGGACACGCGTCGGCTGCTGCCGGTGCTCGCGCAGACGGCCCGCGGCCTGCACGCCGCGCACCTGGCCGGCGTCGTGCACCGCGACGTCAAGCCGGGCAACATCCTGCTCGCGCGCTCGGGCAAGGTGAAGATCACCGACTTCGGCGTCTCGCTCGCCGCCGACCAGAAGACGATGACCGCCACCGGCATGGTCATGGGCACGGCGCAGTACCTCTCCCCCGAGCAGGCCGTCGGCCGCCCGGCCACGCCGCTGTCCGACCTGTACTCCCTCGGCGTCGTCGCCTACGAGGCCCTCGCCGGCAAGCGCCCGTTCACGGGCCCGACGGCGGTCGACATCGCTGTCGCGCACGTCAACGACCCCGTGCCGCCGCTGCCGACGACCGTCGAGCGGCGGCTCGCGGCGCTCGTGCTGCGCCTGCTGTCGAAGGAGCCGTCCGAGCGGCCCGCGTCGGGCGAGGAGCTGGCGGGCATGTTCGACCGGCTCGTGCCGCAGACCCCGCCGTCGGGCGTCCCGGTGCTGGTCACACGGCCGCAGCGGCCCCGGGACGAGTTCGCGCGCCCCCGCCGGGACGAGCAGGCGCCCGCCGCCGCACCGGCCGCGAGCCCGCCGTCGTACCCGCCGTCGCGCCGCGGGCGCGGCACCGCCCGGC
This sequence comes from Cellulomonas sp. NPDC057328, assembly GCF_042667215.1. Taxonomy (NCBI): domain Bacteria; kingdom Bacillati; phylum Actinomycetota; class Actinomycetes; order Micrococcales; family Cellulomonadaceae; genus Cellulomonas; species Cellulomonas sp. NPDC057328. The sequence continues at coordinate 52,024 of NZ_JBHUZW010000013.1, forward strand.
CCGAGCCCGCACCGGGCACCCGCCGCGCGGCCGCCCGCGCCGCCGCTCCCCCGCCCAGCCCGGTGCTCGGCGCGGTGCGCGACGCCGGGCAGAACCTGCGCCGCCTGCGGCTGCCCCTCGTCATCCTCGTGCTCGTGCTCGTGGCCCTGCTCGGCGCGGCGCTGGCCGACCGGGTCGTCGGCGCGCACGGGACGCCCGGCGCGACGTCGACCGTGCGGGCGACGGGTGTGACGGCCACCGACCAGTACCCTCGTGCGGACGCACCCGGTGGGATGATCACCGGGGAACGCCGGGACGCGCGTGCGCAGACCGACCCGGCAGGGCGGGACCCGGGCCCTCTGCCCGTCCCGCGATCGACGGAAGTGAAGGACGCCTAGTGGTGGACGACGGATCCCGCATCCTTGCCAACCGGTACGAGGTCGGTGAGCTCATCGGCCGCGGCGGCATGGCCGAGGTGCACATCGGGCACGACACCCGGCTGGGCCGCACGGTCGCCATCAAGATCCTGCGCTCCGACCTGGCCCGCGACCCCTCGTTCCAGAACCGGTTCCGGCGCGAGGCGCAGTCCGCCGCCGCGCTGAACCACCCGGCGATCGTCGCCGTGTACGACACGGGCGAGGACCTCGTCACCGAGGCCACCGGCGTGGTCGCGCACGTGCCGTTCATCGTCATGGAGTACGTCGAGGGCCACACCGTGCGGGACATCCTGCGCGACGGCCACGCGGTGCCCATCGACGAGGCGGTCGAGATCACCGCCGGCGTGCTGTCCGCGCTCGAGTACTCGCACCACGCCGGCATCGTCCACCGCGACATCAAGCCCGCGAACGTCATGATCACGCCCACGGGCGCGGTCAAGGTCATGGACTTCGGCATCGCGCGCGCCGTGGCCGACTCCGCCGCGACGATGACGCAGACGCAGGCCGTCATCGGCACCGCGCAGTACCTCTCCCCCGAGCAGGCGCGCGGCGAGCAGGTCGACGCCCGCTCGGACCTGTACTCGACCGGCTGCCTGCTGTTCGAGCTGCTCACGGGCCGCCCGCCGTTCGTCGGCGACTCCCCCGTCGCCGTCGCGTACCAGCACGTCCGCGAGGCGCCGCCCGTGCCCAGCCAGATCGCGTCCGACGTGCCCGAGGCGCTCGACCGCATCACGCTCAAGGCCCTCGCCAAGGAGCGCGACGCGCGCTACTCGACGGCCGCGGAGTTCCGCGCCGACCTCGAGGCCGTGCTGCGCGGCGGCGCCGTGAACGCACCGGCCGTGGGTGCCGCGCTCGCCGCGGTGCCGACCGGCGACGCCACGCAGGTCATGGCGCCGGCGGCCGCGACGACGCAGGCGATGCCGCCCGCCGTGGCGGGCTCGCCGTGGGGCTCCACCGGCATCATGACCGGCACGACCCCGGCGGAGGACGAGCCGGAGGAGAAGCGCAAGCCCTGGCTGATGTGGACGCTCATCGCGGTGGCCGTCCTGGCCGTCGCGGGCATCGTCTGGCTGCTCATGTCGAACAACCGCACCGCCGAGCCCGAGACGGTCGCGGTGCCCGGCGTGGTCGGGCAGTCCCAGGAGCAGGCGATCCAGACGCTCGAGGCGGCGGACCTGGTCCCCGTGCCGCAGCAGGAGCCGAGCGACACCGTGCCGTCCGGGCAGGCGACGCGCACCGACCCCGCCGAGGGCGAGGACGTCGAGCCGGGCAGCGACGTCAACCTCTTCATCTCCACCGGCCCGTCCGAGGTCACCGTGCCCGACGTGACCGACGAGACCGAGGCGGACGCCGTGCGCCTCCTCGAGGCCGAGGGGCTCGTCGTCTCCGACACCCGCACACCGGTCGACCACCCGACCATCGCGCGCGGTCGCGTCGTCAGCACCGACCCGCCGGCCAACGCGCCCGTCGACGCCGGCGCGGAGGTCACGCTGTCGGTGTCCAGCGGCAACGTCGTGGTGCCGAACGTGACCGGCCAGAACGTGGAGGACGCCACCACCGCGCTGCGCGAGGCGGGCCTGCAGGTCGCGACGTCCGAGGAGCCCAGCGAGGAGCCCGAGGGGACCGTGGTCTCCCAGGACCGCGGCGAGGGCAACATCGTGCCGCAGGGCACGACCGTCAACCTCGGGGTCGCGTCGCCGCCGACCACGGCCACCGTCCCGACGACGCTGCGCGGGCAGCAGTACGACGCGGCCGTGCAGGCCCTGTCCGCCGTCGGCCTGACGAACGTGCGCCGCGAGGACGTCGACTCCGACGATCCGGCCGGCACCGTCATCTCGTCCGACCCGAACGGCGGCACGCAGATAGCCCGCGAGCAGCAGGTGACCCTGCGGGTGTCGCGCGGCCCGCGCGGCGGCGGCAACCAGAACCCGCCGCCCACGCCGACGCCGCCCGGTCAGGGCGAGGGCGACGACTGAGCCCGACGTGATGTGACGAAGGCCCCCGGGGAGCTCCCCGGGGGCCTTCGTCGTGGTGCGCGTCGGCGCGCCCCGCCGCAGCGGTCAGAGGCGCACCAGCGGGTGCAGCCCCACCGAGCGCTCGACCGCGTCGGTGGCGCCGCAGAGCTCGAGCCAGTTGGCGAGCAGCCGGTGGCCGCCCTCGGTGAGCACCGACTCCGGGTGGAACTGCACGCCGTGCAGCGGCAGCTCGCGGTGCTGCAGGCCCATGACGATGCCGTGCGCGCGCGCCGTGACCTCGAGCTCGTCGGAGAACGTCCCGTCGACGACCGCGAGCGAGTGGTACCGCGTCGCCGTGAAGGGCGTCGGCAGGCCGGCGAGGACGCCGTCGCCGGCGTGCTCGACCTCGCTCGTCTTGCCGTGCATGAGCTCGGGCGCGTGCGTCACCGTCCCGCCGAACACCTCGCCGAGCGCCTGGTGGCCCAGGCACACGCCGAGCATGGGCGTGCCGGCGGTCGCGCAGTCGCGGACCACCTGGATGCTCTGGCCGGCGTCGGCGGGCGTGCCGGGGCCGGGGGAGACGAGCACGCCGTCGTACCCGGCGCGCTCGGCGGCGGGCGGCACCGCGTCGTTCCGCACGACCTCGGTCTTCGCCCCGAGCTGGTCGAGGTAGCCGACGATCGTGTAGACGAACGAGTCGTAGTTGTCGATCACGAGGATCCGCGTCACGTCACTCACCCACCGTGGTCTCGTTGAACGGCATGTACGGCGCCACGGCGGGGTACAGCCACAGGAAGCAGGCGACGACGACGGCCGCCGCGAGCGCGAGGGCGATCACCGCCCGCACCGGCCACGGCCCGGGCAGGTGCCGCCACAACCATCCGTACATCATGAGCCTCCTGCGTCGGTCCGCCCAGACCCTGTCCACCTGGTCGCCGTCACGCCGCCCCCAGCAGCTCGGCCGGGGTGCCGCTCGACACGGGCGCCCAGTAGTCGAGGACGCCGTGCACGATGAAGCGCTCGCGCGCGGAGAACATCGGGTGGCACGTGGTGAGGGTGATGAAGCGCTCGGTCGGCTCGACGCCCGGCTCGTTCGGCACGGGCGCGATGACGCGCACGTCCTTGGGCAGCACGACCTCGCTCGAGGTGACCCGGTAGACGTACCAGGTGTCGGCGGTGCGCACGACGAGCGGGTCGCCGATCTGCAGCTCCTCGATGCGGTTGAAAGGCTTGCCGAACGTCACGCGGTGCCCCGCGAGCGCGAAGTTGCCGACGCCGCCGGGCATGGCGGTGCCGGGGTAGTGGCCGATGCCGAGCACGTCGAGGACGGTGGGCCGGTCGGTGCCCTGGCTGATCGGCCGCTCGGGCTCGCCGGTCCACCGCGGCACCTGGAGCGTCGCGAGGGTCTCCGCGTGCGCGGGCTCCGCGGCGGGCGCGGGCGGCTCGTCGCGGCGCGGCTCGGCGACGAGCGGGCCCTCGTCCTCGACGGCGGCCGGCGGCGGCTCGACGAAGTCCAGCTCGCGCACGATCTCGGCCTGCGCGCGGTCGCCCTCGACGTCCGTCCACCACAGCTGCCAGACGAGGAAGCCGAGCAGCAGCACGCCCAGGGTGATGAGCAGCTCGCCCAGGACGCCCACGGCGCCGTACACGACGGCGCGGCCGCGGCCGCCCGGGGTGCCGGCGCGCGCGTGCGACGGCGCGTGGCCCGCGGCCCGGCGCTCGGTCGTGCCCTGCGTGGTCACGAGACCTCCTCGGTCGGTGCGGGGTAGGCGTCCCGCTCGGCGGGCAGGCCGGGCAGCACCTCGACGTCGTGCGGCACACGGGCCGACGCCAGCTCGGTGGCGCCGGAGAAGGCGGGCAGCTCGAGGCGCTCCTCGCCCGTCACCTGCCAGCCGAGGCCGACGTCGGCGGCGTCGCGCACGTACCCGCGCACGGCGGGCGACGCGTCGAGCCCGGCCCGCAGGTCGTCGGGGTCGCCGACGGCGCGCACGACGTACGGCGGGGAGTACACGCGGCCGTGCAGGCGCAGCACGTTGCCGACGCACCAGAAGGCGCTGGTCGACACGACGCGCTGGTCCATGAGCGCCATCGCCTCCGCGCCGCCGGCCCACAGCGCGTTCATGACGGACTGCAGGTCCTGCTGGTGCACGACGAGGACGTCGGGGTTGAGGCTCTCGCGCTGCGCGTCGGCGGGCGCGTCGTCGAGGACGACGGTGAGACCGGGGCCCGTGACGGGCACGGAGCCGCCCTCGACGAGGTCGGCGACGGACGGCGTCGGCAGCGCGAACCCGGAGACGGCGTTCTGCTCGGCGGCGAGGCGCGCGACCTCGGCGCGCAGCGCGTCGACCTCCGCGGACATGCGCTCGACGTTCGTGGCCTGCTGGCGCGAGAGCTCGCCGAGGTCCTGGGGGTGGCGGTCGGGCCCGGCGTCGGCGGTGCGCGCGCTCACGGTGAAGAGCACGCCGGACAGGCCGAGGACGGCGCCCACGGCCACGGCACCGCGGCCGAGGCGGCCGCGTCGGGTCCGCTCGGCGGCCGGTGCGGGGTCGCCCGCCGCCCGGTGGGCCCGCTGGCTCACGCCTGCTCCTTCCGCTCGTCGTGACCGGCACGCACGGCGGCCGGGACGACAGCACTACGCTAGGTCACGATCGGCGCCGTGCCGACATCCGGTCCGCCGACGTACCCGCCGACGTACCTCGGACGGCGGTGCCGAGGCGGACGGGCGGCGGCCGCCGGACCACCGTCGCAGACAGGAGCTCACCGACGTGCCCGAGTCGAAGTCCCGCAAGAAGCCCGCGTTCACCCCGCCGCCCGGCAAGCCGGCCGCGCCCAAGCCGCTGCCGCGCTGGTACCTGCCGCTGGCCATCGGCCTCATGATCCTCGGCCTGGTCTGGCTGGTCACGACGTACCTGTCGCCGGGCGCCGCGTACCCCGTGCCGGGCATCGGCCAGTGGAACCTGGCGATCGGCTTCGCGATCATCGTGGTCGGTTTCGGGATGCTCACGCGCTGGCGCTGACCCACCGCTCCGTCCACAGGTTCCACCCGTGGTCGAGGGTTCGGTACACAGGCGGTGCACAGACCTGTGGATAACTACACGCGTGTAATTCCACAGGTGTGAGCAACGTTGGGGACGCCCCCGCGGGGCCCGGAACCGTGGCTCAGCGGAACCCTGCCGAGGCGTACACCGCGAGGGAGACGCCCACGAGCACCACGCCGACGACCACGGGCGCGAGCACGGCGACGAGCCGTCGCCGCTCCTTCGGCGCGTACGCGTAGGCGGCACCGAGGGCGGCCCCGATGACGAGGCCGCCGAGGTGCGCCTGCCAGGAGATGCCCGGCAGGACGAAGCCGAGGACGCCGTTGAGCACGAGCACGCCGACGATGCCGCGTGCGTCGCGGCCGAGCCGGCGCAGCACGACGAGCACGGCGCCGAACAGGCCGAAGACGGCACCGGACGCACCGACGAGCCAGGTGAGCCACCCGTCGGTCGCGGTGGCGAGCGCGAGCGCGCCGACCGACCCGCCGACGGCGCTGAGCAGGTAGAGCGTCACGTACCGGGCACGGCCGAGCGTCTGCTCCAGGTACGGCCCGACCATCCACAGCGCGACCATGTTGAACGCGATGTGCAGCAGCTGGCCGGGCGCGTGCAGGAACGCCGACGTGAGGAAGCGCCACGGCTCGGCCGCGCCGTAGTACGGCAGGAACGCCAGCCGGTCCGTGAACCCGGGGACCGTGCGCTGCAGCACGTAGGCCACGACGCAGATCCCGATGAGCGCCAGGGTGACGACCGGCCGCCCGCGCCGCACGGGGGCCCCGAGCGCGGTCCGCTGCTCCGGCGCCGTGCGCGCCGCCTGCGCCACGCAGTCGACGCAGTGGAACCCGACGGCGGCGGGCACCTGGCAGTCCGGGCACGCCGGCCGGCCGCAGCGCTGGCACGTCGTGTACGCCACGCGGTCGGGGTGCCGCGGGCAGACCGGGGGCTGGTCGGCCGGCGGCTCCGGGAGGGAGC
>NZ_JBHUZW010000014.1:0-57454 GCF_042667215.1 Cellulomonas sp. NPDC057328
CACGGCGCGTCGCCCCTCGGCGCGTCGGTGCGATCCCGCGTGACCGGACGGCCCGTGCGGGCGTCAGCCGGCGTCCGTCACCGCACGGAGGAAGGCCGCCGCCTCCCGGGGCGAGCCGAGCCGCACGACCCGCGTCGTCCCGGCGGCGGCAAGCGCCGCGTACCTCTCCCGGTAGGCGTCGTGCATCGTCCACGCCCAGCGGACGATGTTCTGCTCCGGGTCGCGGCGCAGCAGGTTCACCAGCCGCTCGCGGTTGCCGTGCCACAGCTCCTGCCGGGTGACGCCGCGGCGCAGCGTGCGGCGCACGACGCGCGCCATGACCGTGCGCCGCGGGTAGTCGAGCCACACGACGGTGTCGGCGTCGTCGAGCATGCCGCCGAGCCTCGACTGCCAGCTGCCGTCGACGACCCAGCCGGGCGCGCCCGCGAGCCGGCCGGCGAGGTCGGCGCGGCCCTCCGCGGCGTCGCGGTGCACCCAGCCGGGCGCCCAGAACACGTCGTCGAGCTCCACGTGCGGGACGTCGAGCGCACGGGCGAGGGCCCGCGCGTACGTCGTCTTGCCCGCGCCGGAGTTGCCCACCACGCGCACGCGGCGCGGCAGCGGGTCCGGCGCCGTGGGCACCGGACCCGGCGTCATCCCTCGTTCATGACGCGCGCGAGCGACGCGAGCCGCGGGCTGGTCATCAGGTCCTCGAGGAGCACCACCGTGCCGGTGCCGTCGGCGAGCGGCACCTTCCAGTTCGGGTACTCCTGGTCGGTGCCGGGCTGGTTCTGCGCGCGCCGCTCCCCCACCGCGTCGGCGAGCGAGACGCCCACCAGCACGGACGGCGTCGCGAGCACCCACCGGTGCAGCGCCTCGACGACCTCGCGCTCGGACGGGTCGGCGCCGAGGACGCCCCGCTCGCGCAGCGCGTCGAGCATGCGGTCGCGCTCCGCGACGGCCTCGGCCTGCACCTCGCGCAGCGGCTTGGTGAGCAGCCCGAGCCGGTCGCGCAGCTGCACGTGCTCCCCGGCGAGGTACCCCGCGGTGGGCGGCAGGTCGTGCGTGGTCACGGTCGCGAGCACCTCGCGGCGGTACCGCTCCGGCGGCAGCGGGCCGTCGGGCGTCTGCTCGAACCACAGGACGGACGTGCCGAGCACGCCGCGCTCCGCGAGGTAGTCGCGCACCCACGGCTCGACGGTGCCGAGGTCCTCGCCGATGACGACCGCGCCGGCGCGCTGCGCCTCGAGCGCGAGGATCCCGACGAGCGCCTCGTGGTCGTAGCGCACGTACGCGCCCTCGGCGGCGCCGTTGCCCTCCGGCACCCACCACAGCCGGAAGAGGCCGATGACGTGGTCGATGCGGATCGCGCCCGCGTGCCGCAGCACCGTCCGCAGCATGTCCCGGTACGGCCGGTACGCGGCGCGCGCCAGCTCGGTCGGGTGCCACGGCGGCTGGGACCAGTCCTGCCCCTGCTGGTTGTACATGTCCGGCGGGGCACCCACGGAGGCGCCGGTCGCGAGGACGTCGCGCAGTGCCCACGAGTCCGCGCCGACGGGGTGCACGCCCACCGCGAGGTCGTGCATGATCCCGAGCGTCATGCCGCCGTCGAGGGCGGCCTGCTGCGCGTGGCCGAGCTGCTCGTCGGCGACCCACTGCAGCCACGACCAGAACCGCACGCGGTCCGCGAGCTCGACCGCCGCGGCGACGACCTCGTCCGACCACGGGTCGTGCAGCGCCGCCGGCCACGACTCCGGGGAGCCGTGCCGCTCGACGAGCGCGCACCACAGCGCGAAGGTGCGCAGCCCCTCGCCCTGCTCCTCGACGAACGCGTCGAACGCGGCCTGCCGCGCGGCCGAGCGGGGCTGCGCGAACACCACCTCGAGGGCGGCGCGCTTGGCCGCCCACGCGGCGTCACGGTCGATCGGCCCGGGGTCGGTGTCGAGCGGCAGGACCGGCTCGCCGGCCCACTCGACGAGCGCGCGGTCCGCGGCCGACAGGTACGCGGTCTCGCGCACGTCCTCCACGCGGACGTACAGCGGGTTGACGAACCGACGCGTCGTCGGCAGGTACGGGCTGGGGGTGAGCGGCTCGACCGGCTCGGCGGCGTGCAGCGGGTTGATGAGCAGGAAGTCGGCGCCGTGCCGGCCCGCGAGCCAGCCGAGGTCGGCGAGGTCCGCGAGGTCGCCGACGCCCCACGACGCCCGCGAGCGCACCGAGTACAGCTGCGCCATGAGGCCCCAGGCGCGACCGCCGTCCCGCAGCTGCTCGGGCAGCTCGAGGCGGTCGGGCGTCACGACGACGGGGCTGTGCGCGTGCGCGCTCGGGCCCTCGGCGCGGATCTCGTGCCACCCGAGCGGCAGGTCCGCCGGCAGCTCGAAGGTGGCGCGCCCGACGAGTCGCCCGTCGACGGTCCTCGGCTCGACGTAGACGTCGGCCTGCACGATCTCGCGCCGGCCGCCGCCGACCTCGGGGTCGAGCTCGAGCCACACGTCCACGGGGTCACCGTGCGTCACGTGCACGGGCACCTGCGCGGTGCGTCCCTGCCGCACCACGACCACCGGCGGCAGCGCGCGCCGCCACGGCGTGTTCTCGACGTGCGCGAGGGCCAGCGCGATGCGCTCGGGCGACGACGCGTCGACGCCGAGCGCGGCGAGCACGGCGCGCAGCGTGTGCGCGCTCGACTCGTGCTGCTCGCCGTCGTGGCCCTGGTAGCGGGCGACGATGTCGTACGCCTCCGCGAGGCGCAGCAGGTCGTCGGAGGGGCGGTCGGGCTGCTCGGGCACGCGTCGATCCTGCCACGCAGGTCCGTGACCTGCCCGGACAGCGGGGGTAGGGCGTCCGCGGTCGACCGCACGAGGTCGCGGGTCGGTCGCGACGTCGCGGGCCGCAGCCCGCGAGGTGGCACACGTCCCGCGACCTCGCGCGCCCCGGACGCGGACGCGGACCTTCGGTCCGTAGCCTGTCGGACCATGACCGACGCCTTGCCGAGCGCCGCCGCGCCGCACCACCTGACCTATCCGCCCGTGCCGCGGGAGGACCTCGTCGAGGACCTCCACGGGCGGCGCGTCGCCGACCCGTACCGCCGCCTCGAGGACCCGCAGGACCCCGCGACGCAGGCGTGGTCGGCGGCGCAGGACGCGCTGTACGCCGCGTACCGCGCGCGGGTCGTGGGCGCCGCGGCGACCGGGCCGTTCGCGGGCGACGCGCTGCGCGACCGGCTGGGCGCGCTCCTCGGCGCCGGCTTCGTCAGCGCGCCCGCGTGGCGCGGCGCGCGCCGGTTCGTCTCGCGCCGGGCGGGCGACCAGGAGCACGCCGTCGTCGTGGTGGTCGAGCCGGACGGCGCCGGCGGCGAGCGCGAGCGCGTCCTCGTCGACCCCCTCGCGCTGGACCCGGCCGGCACGACGACGCTCGACGCGTGGCAGCCGTCCAAGGAGGGCGACCTGCTCGCGTACCAGGTCTCCTCGGGCGGCACCGAGGAGAGCGTGCTGCACGTGCTGGACGTCGCGACGGGCGAGCTCGTCGACGGGCCGGTGGACCGCGCGCGCTACTCCCCCGTCGCGTGGCTGCCCGGCGGCGAGGCGTTCTACTACGTCCGCCGCCTCGCGCCCGCGCTGCTGCCCGCCGACGAGCAGCAGTACCACCGGCGCGTCTGGCTGCACCGCGTCGGCACGTCGCCCGAGCAGGACGTCGAGGTCTTCGGCGCCGGCCTCGACATGACGAACTACTACGGGGTGTCCGTGAGCCGGGACGGGCGCTGGCTGATCGTCTCGGCGTCCGCGGGGACGGCGCCGCGCACCGACGTGTGGATCGCGGACCTCACGGCCGCCGGCGGGGCCGAGGCACCCGCGTTCACCGAGGTCGCCGTCGGCCTGGACGCCGAGGTCGGGGCGTGGGTGGGCCGTGACGGCCGCCTGTACGTGCACACCGACCTCGACGCGCCGCGCGGGCGCGTGTGCGTCACGGACCCCACCACCCCGGGCGTCGCGCACTGGACCACGCTGGTGGCGCAGGACGACGAGGCGGTGCTCGAGGACGTCGCGCTGCTGGACGGCGGCGGCGACGACACGACCCCGACGCTGCTGGTCGCGTCGTGGCGCCGGCACGCCGTGAGCGAGGTGACGCTGCACGACCCCGCGACGGGTGCGCGGCACCCCGGCGACGCCGGACGCCTCGCGCTGCCGGGCCTCGGCTCGGTGTCCGGCCTCGTCACGCGTCCCGACGGCGGCACGTCCCTGTGGTTCTCCTACACGGACAACGTGACGGTGCCGCGCGTGCACCGCTTCGACGCCACCACCGGTGAGCTGACCGTGTGGGCGACGCCGCCGGGCGCCGTCCCGGACCTGCCCGACGTGCGGGCGCGGCAGGTGGAGGTGACGAGCGCCGACGGGACGACCGTGCGCGCGTTCGTGCTCGCGCGCGCCGACCGGCTCGACGCCGACGGCCGCCCGCTCGCCCCCGCCCCGACCGTGCTCTACGGGTACGGCGGCTTCCAGATCTCGCTCGACCCCGCCTACTCGGCGAGCACGCTGGCGTGGGTGGAGGCCGGCGGCGTCTACGTCGTCGCGAACCTGCGCGGCGGCGGCGAGGAGGGCGAGGAGTGGCACCGCGCCGGCATGCGCGGCGCCAAGCAGAACGTGTTCGACGACCTGTTCGCGGTCGCCGAGCACCTCGTCGCGGACGGCTGGACCACGACCGACCGGCTCGCCGTGTGGGGCGGCTCGAACGGCGGCCTGCTCGTCGGCGCGGCCGTGACGCAGCGCCCGGACCTGTGGGCGGCCGCCGTGTGCTCCGCGCCGCTGCTCGACATGGTGCGCTACCAGCGCTTCGGCCTGGGCGTCACGTGGACCGAGGAGTACGGCGACGCGGGCGTGCCCGAGGAGCTCGACTGGCTGCTCGGCTACTCGCCGTACCACCGCGTCGTGGACGGCACCGCGTACCCGGCCGTGCTGTTCACGGTCTTCGAGGGCGACACCCGCGTCGACCCGCTGCACGCGCGCAAGCTCGGGGCGGCGCTGCAGGCGGCGACGTCCGCGGACTCCGACGAGCGGCCCGTGCTCGTGCGACGCGAGGTCGGCGTCGGGCACGGCGGGCGCGCGCTGTCGCGCACCATCGGGCTGTCGGTCGAGCAGCTGCAGTTCGTCGCCGACCGGACGGGGCTGCTCACGTCGCTCGCGGGCGACGCCGACGCGGAGGGGGCCGCGTGAGGGCCGCACCCCTGCGGGCCGCGACCGCCACGCCCGCGCCGACGTCGACCGCCGAGCCGACGGACCGCAGCACGCTCCTGCCCGACGTGCCGCCGCCCGACGAGCGGTTCAACCCGGTCGCGTGGTGGGACGCCTTCTGGAGCTGGTTCGTGGGCCTGCCGCTGCGGATCGTGCTGATCCTGCTGATCGGCGCGCTCGTGCTCGCGGTGCTGCGCCGGTTCGTCACCTCCGTCACCAACCACATCGCGAAGGGCGACTCCCTGCTCGAGCGCGGCGTGCTGAAACCGCTCGGCGGCACCGAGGTGCGCTCCGTGCTGCAGCGCGCGAACCCCGTCGCCGCCGCACGCCGGGCGCAGCGGGCCCGCACGATCGGCTCCGTGCTGCGCTCGACGGCGTCGATCGTGGTCGGGTCCATCACCGTCGTCCTCGTGCTCGACGCCCTCGGCGTGAACATCGCGCCGCTCATCGCGTCGGCCGGGATCGTGGGCGTCGCGGTCGGCTTCGGCGCGCAGGCCCTCGTCAAGGACTTCCTCTCGGGCCTGTTCATGCTGCTGGAGGACCAGTACGGCGTCGGCGACGTCGTCGACGTGGGCCCCGCCACCGGCACGGTCGAGGCGGTCGGGCTGCGCGTGACGAAGGTGCGCGACGGTGACGGCACCCTCTGGTACGTGCCGAACGGGTCGATGCTGCGGGTCGGCAACAAGACGCAGGGCTTCGGCACCGCGACCGTCGAGCTCGACGTCGACTACTTCGCGGACCTCGACGAGGTCCGCGGCGTGCTCGAGCAGGCCGCGGCCGAGGTGGCCGCCGAGCCGGTGGTCGGCGCGTTCGTGCAGGGCTCGGCGACGGTCACGGGCGCCGAGCGGCTGAGCGCCGAGGCCGTCACCGTGAAGCTGAGCGTGCGGACGGAGCCGGGCAAGCACTGGGAGGTCGGCCGGCACCTGCGCGCGTCCGTGCGGCGCCGGCTCGCCGAGGCGGGCATCCCGCTCGGCGGTCAGCGGGACCTGCTGGCGGCGCACCGGGCGGAGGCGGACGGCGGGGCCGCGCCCGCGGGGGACGCCGCGGCGCCCGACGAAGCGGCACCCGACGCGACGGCACCCGACGCGGTGGCGCCGCCCGAGGGCGGCGGGCGCCCCGCGGCCGACCCCGCGGCCGTGCAGGAGGACCGCGACCCGCACGACACGCCGATCCACGACGCCGTGCACCCCGACCCCGACCGGCAGCGCGGCGCCTGACGCGCCGGCGCACGGTCCCGTCCGGCGGCGGGTGGGACCGTGCGGGCGGGTCAGCCCGCGGGCGTCCAGTCGAGGAGGGGCGCGCCGGCCTCGACGCGGGCGCCGTCGTCGACGAGGCGCGTCAGCGTCGCGGGGTCGCCCTGCAGGACGACGAGCGGGCACACGGTCGCGAGGCCCGCGGCGGCGACGTCGACCGGTGACCACGTCAGCAGGCGGTCGCCCGTGCGCACGTGCTGCCCGCGCTCGACGTGCAGCGTGAAGCCCGCGCCGGCGAGGCCGACGGTGTCGATGCCGACGTGCACGAGCACCGCGCGCTCGTCACCGAGCTCGAGCGCCACGGCGTGGGGGTGCAGCGACCCGACGACGCCGTCGCACGGGGAGACCACGTCCATCCGGGCGACCGCGTCGGGCTCCACCGCGACGCCGGGGCCGACCATCTCCTCGGCGAAGACCGGGTCGGGCACGTCCGCCATGGCGCGCACGAGCCCCGGCACGGGGCTGACCAGCCGGAGGGTGGTCACGCCGTCGTCCGGGGCACGGTCGTCCGGGCCGGGCCGGTCAGCGCAGCGTGTCGAGCTCGGCCGCGAGGTTGTCGGCCTCCGGGCCGACGATGACCTGCACGACGTGGCCGGAGCGCACGACGCCGAAGGCGCCGCTCGCCTTGAGCGCGGCCTCGTCGACCAGCTCCGCGTCGCCCACCTCGACCCGCAGCCGCGTGATGCAGGGCTCGAGGTCGACCACGTTGGTCTCCCCGCCCAGGGCGGCCAGGATCTGCTGTGCCTTGCTCAAGTGGTTCTCCCCACGGGTCGTCGCGTGCCGCACGTCCCGCGCACCGCCTCGGCGCGGGCGCACGTCACGTGCGTGCTGTCCCAGGCTACCGCCGTCGCCGGGCGTGCACCCACCGGTCCGGTCCTTCGTCCGTGGCGCGGCGCCGCGCCGTGTGGTCCGCCGCCCCTGCGGCGGGGCGGCCCGCGTGTCGGCGCTGGCACGTCGGGGGCCGTCCGCGACAGACTGCCCACGCACCGACGCCGCCGTCGGTGCGGTGCGCCGCCGCACCCGGGCCCCGCCCGCCGGCCGGCGCACCGCGGTGAGCAGCGAGGAGGCACGCGTGGGCAGCACGTCCGTCGTCACCGGCATCGGCGTGAGCCCGGGCCGGGCGGTCGCACCCGCGGCGCACCTGCCCGACCCCGTCGCCGAGCCGCCCGCCGGACGCCGCCTGCCACCGGGCGCCGACACGGAGGCCGCGGCGGCCCGCGTCGCCGCCGCCGCGGACGCCGTGCGCGCGGAGCTCGACGCCGCCGCGGAGGCCGCCGACGGCGCGAGCGCCGCCCTGCTGTTCGCGACCGCCGCGATGGCGGCCGACCCGTCGCTCGTCGCGGACGCGCAGGAGCGGGTCCGCGCCGAGCACCTGGTGCCGGAGCGCGCCGTGTGGGAGGCCGCCGACGCGGTGGCCGCGCAGCTCGCCGAGCTCGGCGGGTACATGGCGGAGCGCGTCCGCGACATCGTCGACGTCCGCGACCGGCTCGTCGCCCGCCTCACCGGCCGCCCGGCACCCGGCCTGCCGGCCCGTCCGCACCCGTACGTGCTCGTCGCGCACGACCTCGCGCCCGCCCTCACCGCGACGCTCGACCCGGCGCGCGTGCTCGCCGTCGTCACGGCGGCCGGCGGCCCGACGTCGCACACCGCGATCCTCGCCCGCGCGCGGGGCATCCCCGCCGTCGTCGCGGCCGCCGGGGCCGCGGACGTCGCGGAGGGGACGACGCTCCTCGTCGACGGCGCGTCCGGGACCGTCACACTCGACCCGCCGGCCGACGCGGTCGAGCGCGTGCGGGCGCTCGCGGCGGCCGTCCGCACCTTCGACGGGGACGGCCGCACCGCCGACGGGCGGCGCGTCGAGCTGCTCGCGAACGTCGGCGACCCCGCGGAGGCCGAGGCCGCGGCCGCCTCCGGCGCCCAGGGCGTGGGGCTGTTCCGCACCGAGTTCGCGTTCCTCGACCGGACGGAGGCGCCGACCGTGGACGAGCAGGTCGCGGCCTACGGGCGGGTGCTGGCCGCGTTCGAGGGGCGCAAGGTCGTCGTCCGCACGCTCGACGCGGGAGCCGACAAGCCGCTGCCCTTCCTGCACGCGGCCCCCGAGGCGAATCCCGCCCTCGGCGTGCGCGGGCTGCGCGTCGCCGAGACGCACCCGCAGGTGCTCGAGGACCAGCTGACGGCGATCGCGCGGGCCGCCGCGGGGCACCCCGGCACGACGACGTGGGTGATGGCGCCGATGGTCGCCACCGTGGACGAGACCGAGACGTTCGTCGCCGCGTGCGCGCGGCACGGGCTGGGCACCGCGGGGATCATGGTCGAGGTGCCGAGCGCCGCCCTCCTCGCGGCGCCGATGCTCGCGCACGCCGCCTTCGCGAGCGTCGGGACCAACGACCTCACGCAGTACACGATGGCCGCGGACCGGCTGCTCGGCGCCGTGGCGCGCCTGTCCGACGCGTGGCAGCCGGCCGTGCTGCGGCTCGTCGAGGCGACCGCGCAGGGCGGTGCCGCGCAGGGCCGCCCGGTCGGCGTCTGCGGTGAGGCCGCCGCGGACCCGGCGCTGGCCGTCGTCCTCGTTGGCCTCGGCGTCACGTCGCTGTCGATGACGCCGCGCGCGCTGCCCGACGTCGCGGCGGTGCTGGGCGCGACGACGTGGGACGAGTGCCGCCGCCTCGCCCGGCTGGCGGTGACGTCGCCCGGCGCGGAGCACGCCCGCGCCGTCGTCCGCCGGGAGCTGCCCGTGCTCGACGAGCTGGGCCTGTGACGGGGCACGCCCCGCCGGCGCGCCGCGCACCCCGTGCGGCACGCCCCCGGCAGGCGTGTGACGTGCGCCGCGGCGCCGGTGCGCGCGGGCCGGTCGCCGGTCCCCGCGTGTGAGGATGGGCGGCGTGAGAGCCGACTCCTTCTACGAGGCCGTCGGCGGGCACGCGACCTTCGTGCGGCTCGTCGACGAGTTCTACCGCGGCGTCGCCGAGGACCCGGTGCTCAAGCCCATGTACCCCGAGGAGGACCTCGGCCCCGCCGCCGAGCGCCTCACCCTCTTCCTCGAGCAGTACTGGGGCGGGCCGACCACCTACTCCGAGCAGCGCGGGCACCCGCGGCTGCGGATGCGGCACGCGCCGTACAAGGTCAACCCCGACGCCCGCGACCGCTGGCTCGCGCACATGCGCACGGCCGTCGACAGCCTCGGCCTGGCCCCGCTGCACCAGGCGCAGCTGTGGGACTACCTCGAGCGCGCGGCGTTCTCCATGCTCAACACGTTCGAGGACTGACGGGACCACCGCCGCCATGACCGACCTCACCGGCACCGACGACCCCACGGCCGCCGTCCTGCGCGTCCTCGACGTCGCCGCCGACGACGAGACGCCCGACCTCTTCCACGCGACCAGCCTCGCCCAGCCCGGCGGCCGGGTGTTCGGCGGCCAGGTGCTCGCGCAGGCGCTGCTCGCCGCGGGCCGCACGGTCGCGCCGGACCGGCTTCCGCACTCGCTGCACGGGTACTTCCTGCGCCCCGGCGACGTGACCAAGCCGATCGCGCTGACGGTCGAGCGGCTGCGCGACGGGCGCTCGTTCACCGCGCGGCGCACCCACGCGCTCCAGGACGGGCAGCCGATCCTGTCGATGATCGCGTCGTTCCAGGAGGAGCAGCCGGGCACCGACTACGCCGAGGAGATGCCGGCGGACGTGCCCGCGCCCGAGGACGTCGTCTCGGCCCTCGACCAGCTCGGCGGCATCGACCACCCCGTCGCGAAGTTCTGGACCCAGGAGGCCGCCTTCGACGTGCGGCACGTCGGCGGGTCGCTGTACCTGCGCGCCGACCGCGACCCCGGGCTCGGCCGCCAGATGGTGTGGATGCGCTCGCGCCGCCCCCTGCCCGACGACCGCCTGCTGCACCGCGCGCTGCTCGCCTACGCGTGCGACCAGGTGATGCTCGAGCCGGTCCTGCGCCGCGCCGGCCGGTCCTGGGTGACGCCGGGGCTGTCGATGGCGAGCCTCGACCACGCGATGTGGTGGCACCGCGACGTGCGCGTCGACGACTGGCTGCTGTACGTGCAGTCGACGCCGAGCGCGCAGGGCGGCCGCGGGCTCGGCGCCGCGCGCGTCTTCACCCGCGACGGCACGCTCGTCGCGTCGGTCGCCCAGGAGGGCATGGTGCGCCTGCCCGACTGACCCGACGGCGCGCCGACCCGACGGGCCGGCCGACCCGACGGACCCGGCGTATCTCGTCACGCCGTCGCCGCCTCCTCCCAGCGGGGGCCGGACGGCTCCCGGGGCCGACGGGACGGTGGTCGTCATGGTCGTCGCGGGGACGGGACGCGGGGCGCGCGCGCGGGGACGCGGGGCGCTGCCCGCCGCCGTCGTTGCGCTGCTGCTGGCGGGCTGCGGGGCAGGTGCTCCCGGCGGGCCCGAGGCACCGGGTGCGAGCGGGCCGCCCGGCACGGCGGGCACGAGCGCCCCCGCGGACGCCGTCGAGACCGCCGACCCGGTGGTGCCGGAGGACCCCGACGCCGTGGAGGGAGCCGCCCCGGGCGACGGCGGCGGCATCGCGATCGAGGTGGCCGGGCTGCCGGTGGGCGGCAACGCGCCGCTCGACCAGGACGGCACGTGGTGCTTCCCGCTCTTCTGGTCCGACGCGGAAGCCGACGGCGTCGTCGTCGACATCCACACCGTGCGCGTCGAGGATCCCGGCGCCACCGTCCGGGACGAGCCCTGCGACGGCCGGCCGCCGTGCGCCGGTGCCCGGCTGGTCGGGGGCGCCGGCAGCTGCAGCCTGCTCGTCACGCCGCCCTCGCCCGAGGTGACGGGCGTGCGGGTCGCGCTCGACGCGACGGTGCGGTGCACCGAGCGGGCGCAGTGCGACGCGGTCCGCGGCGCGGGGTGGCAGTGGCTGGACGCGCCGGCCCGCGCGGCGACGGCGACCGAGCCGGGCGACGGCACGGGCACCGGCACCGACACCTGGGACGGCGGTGACGGCGCGGAGGCGCCGGGCACCGAGGCGCCGGGGGCGGACGACGCGGGTCCGGACGACGCGGGTCCGGACGACCCGGGTCCGGGCGCACACGGCACGGAGGGGTGATGACCGGGCCCGCCACCGACGACGGCGCGGCGACGGCCGGCACCGCCGCGACGCTGGCGCGGGTCGGCAGCGTGCTCGGCACCGTCGTCGCGCCGGCGACGGGCGTCAGCGCGCTGCTGTTCTACTTCGGGTACGTGTCCACCCGCGCGCAGCTGGCGTACTTCGGCGTCGACGTCGACGTGCTGGGGATGGCCACGCAGGACTACGTCATGCGCGCGCCGCAGCCGCTGCTCGTGCCGACCCTCGGGCTGCTCCTGCTCACCGCCGCGCTCGTGTGGGCCGACGGACGCCTGCGCCGGTGGGCGCGCGACGCCGGTGCGGGGCACGTCCGGGCGTGGCAGCGCGCCCTGCGGGCGGTGGGCGGGACGCTGGTCGGGGCCGCCGGGGCGCTCCTGCTCGCCTACCCCGCCGTCGGCCGGTGGCCGCCGTACGCCCTCGTCACGCCGGTCGCGCTGGGGCTCGGGGCGCTGCTGCTCGCGCGGGCGCTCACGTGGGCGGGCGCCGACGCCCTGGGTGCGGCCCGCGGCGGTACGGCGCCCGGCACGCGCACCACCGCCGTCGTGCTCGTCCTCGTCGTCGTCGCGTCCGTGTTCTGGGCCGCGGCGACGCTCGCGCAGTGGTCGGGCCTCGGGCAGGCGAAGGCGCTCGCGCGCGACCTGACCCGCCTGCCCGCCGTGGTCGTCGACACGTCCGAGCCGCTGTTCCCCGCCGACCCCGTCGTCGGGCAGACCGTGCTGGCCGGACCGGACGGCACGGCCACCGGTCAGCGCTTCCGCTACCGCGGCCTGCGCCTGCTCGCCGAGGGCGACGGCCGGCTCTTCCTCGTGCCGGAGCGGTGGTCCCCGGCGGGGTCCACCTACGTGGTCGACCCGGACGACGCCCGGGTGCGCTTCCGGTTCGTCGACGACCCGCCGTGACGCCCGTGCACGCCTCGACGAGCGCCGGCGCCCGCGCCGGGTGACACTTCCGGCCATGGTCCGGCTCCGACGTGTGCGCATCGACCAGCCCGGCTGGACGCGACGCCGGGCCGGCAGCGGCTTCGTGTACCTCGACGCCGACCGCCGGCGCATCGACGACCCCGAGCACCTCGAGCGCGTCACCACGCTGGCGATCCCGCCCGCGTGGAAGGACGTGTGGATCTGCCCGTGGCCGAACGGGCACATCCAGGCGGCCGGGTTCGACGACGCGCAGCGCCGTCAGTACCTCTACCACCAGCAGTGGCACGCGCGGCGGGCGCGGCTCAAGCACGACCACGTGCTCGAGGTCGCCCGGCGCCTGCCCGCGGCGCGGCGGCGCGTCCGGCAGGACCTCGGGCTCGAGGGCATGCCGCGCGACAAGGCGCTCGCGCTCGCGTTCCGGCTGCTCGACCTCGCGTACCTGCGCGTCGGCGGCGAGGGGTACGCGCGCCGCAACGGCTCGTTCGGGCTCGCGACCCTGCGCCGCGAGCACGTCCAGGTGCTCGCGCCCGCGCACGACGCCGACCCCGGCGCCGTGCACCTCGTGTTCCCCGCGAAGTCGGGGCAGGTGCGCGACACGGTGGTCGAGGACGAGGTCGTCGCCGAGCTGTGCCGCACGCTGCTGCGCCGCCGCGACCCCAGCCCCGAGCTGCTGGCGTGGCGCGACGACGCCGGCTGGCACGACGTCACGAGCAGCGACGTCGCCGCGTACGTCAAGGACCGGCTCGGTGACGCCTCGCCGAAGGACTTCCGCACGTGGCACGCGACCGTGCTCGCCGCCCGAGGGTTCGCCGCGGCGGGTCCCCCGCCGACGAGCGAGCGCGGGCGGCGCCGCGTGGTCGCGACCGTGGTGAAGGCCGTCGCGGAGGAGCTGGGCAACACGCCGGCGGTCGCCCGCGCGTCGTACGTGGACCCGCGCGTCGTCGAGCTGTGGGAGCGCGGCGAGACGATCGCGCCGACGCGGTCGCAGGCGGTGGCGGAGAAGCGCACGCTCGCGCTGCTGGGCGGCTGACCGGCCGACGGACGGCGGGACGGCGGGACGGCGGGCGGACGGGCCGGCGGGCGGTGGCGCCGGCAGGCGGAGGGGTCGGTAGGCGGAGGCGCCGACCGGCACGGGCTCCGGGTGCGGTGCCCGTGCACCGGCCGCACACTGCCCGGGTGACCCACGACGCCGCCCGGCCCGACGACGCCGCCGGGCCGGGCCTCGCCCCCGAGCCGGTCGCGACCACCCTCGCCGGGCTGGTGCCCGGCACCGGGCCCGACGGCCGACCGCGCCCCGACGCGCCGCTCGTGGCCGTCACCGGCGTCACCGGCTACGTCGGCGGGCGCCTCGTGCCGGAGCTGCTGGCCGCCGGCTACCGCGTGCGGGCTGTCGCCCGGCACCCCGACCGGCTCCGCGGACGCCCCTGGTACGACGACGTCGAGGTCGTGGAGGGCGACGCGTCCGACCTCGACGACATCCGGGCGGCCCTGACCGGCACGTCCGTCGCCTACTACCTCATCCACTCCCTCGGCACGGGGCGGTCCTTCGAGCAGCGCGACCGGCGGACGGCGCTGACGTTCGCGCAGGCGGCGCGCGAGGCGGGCGTCGGCCGGATCGTCTACCTCGGGGGCCTGCACCCGGAGGGCGAGGAGCTGTCGCCGCACCTGGCGTCGCGCACCGAGGTCGGCGAGATCCTGCTCGCCTCGGGCGTGCCGACGACCGTGCTGCGCGCCGCGGTGATCCTCGGGTCGGGCTCCGCGTCGTTCGAGATGATGCGCTACCTCACCGAGCGGCTGCCCGCGATGACGGTGCCGACGTGGGTGGACAACCGCATCCAGCCGATCGCGGTCCGGGACGTGCTGCGCTACCTCGTCGGGTCGGCGGCGATGCCGGCGGACGTGTCGCGGGCCTTCGACATCGGCGGGCCCGACGTCCTCACGTACCGCGAGATGATGCAGCACTACGCGGAGATCGCCGAGCTGCGGCGCCGGGTCATCGTGGGCGTGCCGGTGCTCACGCCGCGGCTGTCGAGCCACTGGGTGTCGCTGGTGACGCCCGTGCCCGGCGGGCTCGCGCGCCCGCTGGTGGAGTCGCTCGTGCACGAGGTCGTGTGCGACGAGCACGACGTCGCCCGGTACGTCCCCGACCCGCCCGGCGGGCTCATCGGCTTCGACCGCGCCGTGCGGCTCGCGCTCACGCGCATCCGGGAGGCGAGCGTCACCACGCGGTGGTCGTCGGCCGCCGTGCCGGGCGCGCCCAGCGACCCGCTGCCGTCGGACCCGGACTGGGCCGGGGGCTCGCTGTACGTCGACGAGCGGCGCGTCGACGTCGACGCCTCCCCCGCGGCGCTGTGGCGCGTCATCGAGGCCGTCGGTGGCGAGCGCGGGTGGTTCTCGTGGTCGCTCGCGTGGCGCGTGCGCGGTCTCCTGGACCGGGTCGTCGGCGGTCCCGGCCTGCGCCGCGGGCGCCGCGACCCGAGCCGGCTCCTGCTCGACGACGCCGTCGACTTCTGGCGGGTCGAGGCGCTCGAGCCGGGACGCCTGCTGCGGCTGCGCGCCGAGATGCGCCTGCCCGGGCTCGCGTGGCTCGAGCTGCGGGTCGAGCCGTCGGACCGGACGCACGACGACGCGGGTCACGGCGACGGCGGGCACGACGACGGCGACGCGTGGACGAGGCCGCCGACGGTGTTCGCGCAGCGTGCGCTGTTCCACCCGCACGGGCTCGCCGGGCAGCTCTACTGGTGGTCGGTGTACCCGTTCCACGGCGTGGTCTTCGGCGGCATGCAGCGCAACATCGCGCGCGCCGCGGAGACCGCCGAGCGCGCACGGACGGACCGGGCGCCGAACGCGGACGGTCGCCTCTGACGGGGCCGGCCCGGCCCACGCGGGTCGTGTCGCGCGGTGGTCGCGCGCGGTGCGCCCGCGCCGTCAGCGGCGGCGGCGCAGCCGGACGGGCTCCTCGACGAACGCCTCCCACGCCGCCCGCTGCTCCGCGGCGATCCGCTGCGGGGCCCCGGTGCCGACGTCGACGAGCACGAGGGTGGTGACGGCACGCGCGTACGGGGCGGACGTGTCCACCGCCGCGGGGGCGTCCCGCACCTCGTAGCAGACGTCGAGGCTCGCGCCCCCGAGGTGGCCGATCCACATCTCGACGACGACGGGCGCCCGCCGGTACGCGAGCGGGCGCACGTACTCGATCTCCTGCCGGGCGACGAGCGTCGCCAGCCCGGACCCGGGGCTCGCGTCGAGCACCGCCGTCGGCCACGCACCGTCGGGGCGCGTGCCGTCCGCGCCGACGGGGTGGCTCCAGAACGCCTCGATGCGTGCCTCCTCGAGGAGGCGCAGCATCTCGACGTTGTTGACGTGCCCGTACGCGTCCATGTCCGACCAGCGCAGCTGCACCGGGACCTCGAGCCGTGCCATCCGTGTCCTTCCCTGCGGGCACCGGGGGTGCCGTCCGTGCGGCGCGCGGGGCGTGTCGCGGCCCGTGCGCAGCGTGCCTGTGCCGGCGCCGTCGGGCGCGGCGTGCCCGTGCGGCGGTCGGTGCGTGGCCGCCACGCAGGGTGACGGCCGGTCGGCGTTCAGCGTCGGCGGCGACCTCCGTCGCCGGCGGCCCGCCGGGCCAGGTCCCGGCACGAGCGCCAGCGGGCGAGCTCGGTGGTGACCGGGTCGACGACGCGCGCGGTGGCGACGGCGGCGACCGACGCCCGCAGACGCCGGCGCGCCCGGGCCGCCTGCCGGCGCCCTTCCGCCCACGCGCCGACCGTGCCGAGCAACGTGAGCAGGAGGCCGAGCGCGAGGCCGCCCGCCACGAGGACCGTCGGCGCCGGCAGCGGACCCCACTCGGGCGTCACCGGCTCCGGGAGCCGCAGGTACGTCAGGCCGGCGAGCACCCCGAGCCACACGAGGCCGCCCACGAGCGCGGCGACGCCGGCCCACTGGAGCACGTCGACGGCGCGCGCCCACCACGGCGCCCGCGCGGGCAGCAGCGTCGTCGAGGCGACCGCCACGTCGAGGTCGTCGGCGAGGCCGCCCGTGCGCACGTCGGCGCGCACGGCGAGCACCCACGCGTCGGGCAGGCCCGTCGTGGCGTCGTCGAGCCAGCCCCGCACGGCGTTCGCGGCCTGCGCCTGCACCTGCGGGCCGGCGGGCGGGAGCGACGTGCGGTCGGCGTCGGCGGCGTCGCGCGGGCCGGTCTGCAGGTGCAGGCGACGCAGCGGGTCGGGACGCAGGCGCCCGACCAGGCGCAGCGGCGGCCAGCCGGTGCGGGCACGCACCCGGCGCGCGGCAGAGCGGCGGACCGCGTCGACGACCGTCGGCACCCCCGCGGCGTGCTCGAGGGCGGTGACGAGCCGGTCGGCCGGCGGCACGTCCCGGCGCGCGTCGGCGTCGCCGTCGAGCGCGTCGGCCACGGCACCGGCGACCCGCGCGACGTCGGCGCGCAGGCGGTCGGCCGCCGCACGCCGCCGCTCCGCCGCGCGCGCCAGCAGCGCGCGCAGGTCGTCGACGCCCTCGCCGGTGCGCGCGCTCACGGGCACCGTCGGCACGTCGCCGAGGCCGTCCTCGGACGCGAGCCGCCGCACGTCGGCCCGCCACGTCTCCCGCTCGTCCGGCCGGAGCCGGTCCGCGTGGTTGAGCGCGAGCACCATGACGCCGGCGTGGCCCGCCAGCGGGCGCAGGTAGCGCTCGTGGAGCACCGCGTCGGCGTACTTCTGCGGGTCGAGCACCCACACGAGCAGGTCGGCGCGCGCGTACAGCCGCTCGGCGGTGGCCCGGTGCTCCTGCACGACGGAGTCGTGGTCGGGCAGGTCGAGCAGGACGAGGCCCGTCGGCAGCCCGCGGGTCGCGGGGTCGTCCACGGGGAGCTCGCGGCGGTCCCCCACCTCGAGCCAGTCGAGCAGCGCATGCACGTCCTCCGCGGTGGCGACCGCGGCGAGCGGGCGCGACGTCGTCGGACGCAGCGTGCCGGGGCGCGCGACGTCGGCCCCGGCCAGGGCGTTGAACAGCGACGACTTGCCCGAGCCCGTCGCGCCGGCGAGCGCGACGACCGTCGTGGACGGTGCGAGCGCGAGCCGTTCGCGGACCTGCGCGACGACGCGTGCGCCCTCCGCGGCGAGCACCGGGTCGAGCCGGTGCCCGGCCGTGCGCAGGAGCCCGTCGAGGGCGTCGGTCCGCTCGGCCAGGTCGTCCGGCCGGCTCACCGGGCGTCCTCGTCGCGGCCCGTGACCCGGCGCCACCAGCCGCGCAGGCCGCCGGGGGCGGGTGCGTCGGCGGCCGCCGTGGCCGACGGCGCGGCGCCCGGGCGGCGCGCACCCACGCCCCGCAGCCCGCCGGTGCGGCCGCTGACGTCGTCCGCGGTCGGGCCGGGCGCGCCCGCCCCGTCGTCCGCGCCGGCGCCCCGCAGCGGCACCGCCGCCACGCGCGCCGCGGCCGCGCGCACGCCGGCGCCGCCCGCGTCCGCCGTGCCGAGCGCGTCGAGCTGGGCGGTGTAGCGCGCCGCCTCCGCGTCGAGCACGCCCCGCACGCGCGCGAGCAGCCGCTCGTGCGCGGACTCCGTGAGGCGGCGCACGGCGTCGTCACCGAAGACCGCCTCGAGCAGCCGCTGCGCGAGCACGGCGGTGCCGCCGGCGATGCCGACCTCCGCGCCGGTCAGCCCGCCCGTCGAGGCGAAGACCGCGAGCATGA
The DNA here is from genome assembly GCF_042667215.1 of Cellulomonas sp. NPDC057328. Classification (NCBI taxonomy): domain Bacteria; kingdom Bacillati; phylum Actinomycetota; class Actinomycetes; order Micrococcales; family Cellulomonadaceae; genus Cellulomonas; species Cellulomonas sp. NPDC057328. The sequence continues at coordinate 18,152 of NZ_JBHUZW010000014.1, forward strand.
GCGCGGCACCGAGGCCGTTGACGCCGAACGACAGCGCCCGCGCCTGCGTCCGCCGGTCCGCGCCCTCGTCGGCGACCAGCGCGAGCACGTCGTCCTGCCAGCCGCGGACCTGCGCGGCGATCGCGTCGCGCAGCCGCGCGGACGACCGCGAGAGGGCCAGCCCGTCGAGCAGGGCCGCACCGGCGGGGTCGGCGCGCCACGCGGCGTACGCACGGTCGGCCGCCTGCTCGGCCGCGTCGAGCACCACGGCGTCGAGGCTGCGGCCGATGGCGGCGGCGAGCGCCGGCTCCTCCGCACGCCGCCCGCGCACAGCGGACGTCAGGCGGTCCCGCCAGCGCGAGACGCGCTCCTCGACGGACCGCATGAACTCACCCGTGCCGACGACGTCCTGCCACCGCGCGAGCACCTCGCCGCGCAGCATGCGCCCGTCGGACGTCGCGCGCCCGACGTCGACGAGCGCCGCCCCGTACGCGGTGCGCACGGCCGCGCGCAGGCGGGCGTCCGCCGCCTCCTGCGCGTCCGCCGCGTCGGCCACCAGGCCCGCGCGGACGACGAGGTCGGCGACGAGCCCGTCGCGCGTCCGCTCGACGACGCCGCGCCGCGCGGCCGGGTCGGCCGCGAGCCGGGTCAGCCACTCGGCGACGGGCGCCACGGCCCACGCCGGCAGGAGCCCGTCCTCGGGCTCGACCTCGGGGACCACGAGCACGGGCGTGCCCGCGAGCCCGTGCTCCGCGAGCATCGACGTGAGGTGCGTGCGGACCGCGTCCTCCTCGCCGGGGTCGACGCGGTCGAGCACGAGCGCCAGCTCGACGCGCCGCTGCGCGGCCGTCGCGAGCAGCTCCCACGGCACGGCGTCGGCGTAGCGCGCGGCCGTGGTGACGAACAGCCAGAGGTCCGCGGCACCGAGCAGCTGCCGTGCCAGCGCACGGTTCTCGTCGACGACGGAGTCGATGTCCGGCGCGTCGAGCAGCGCCAGCCCCTGCGGCACGGCGTCGCTCGGGACGAGCCGCAGGCCGGCGTGCCCGGCGGCGCCCGTGCCGTCCGGGGACGCGGCGCCCGCGGCACCGGGGGCGACCGCGTCCGACCCGGCGCCGTGCCCGCCGACGAGCCGCGCCAGGCCCGGCAGCACCCGGTCCGTGGTGAACCAGCGGCCGTCGAGCGGGTGGTGCACCAGCACGGGCCACCGCGTCGTCGGCCGCAGCACGCCCGCCGTCGACACCGGGGCACCGAGCAGCGAGTTGACCAGCGTGGACTTGCCCGCGCCGGTGGAGCCACCGAGGACCGCGAGCACCGGCGCGGCGGCCGCGCGCAGCCGCGGCAGCAGGTAGTCGTCGAGCTGCTCGACCGCCTGGCGGCGCACGGCCCGCGCCTCCGCGACGCCCGTGCCCTCGAGCGGCAGCTCGACCTGGCCGAGCCGCAGACCGAGCACCTCGAGCGCCTCGACGAGCCCGTCGCCGGGCGCAGCAGCGGCGGGCGCAGCAGGGGCGGGCGCAGCAGCGGGAGGCGACGCGCCCGCCCGCCCCGCCGGACCCCCGGGGTCCGGCGCGTCGGGGCGGACGGGCGCGTCGTCGCTCATGCTGACCGCGGCCTCAGTCGCGCCGCAGCTTGCGGTGCGTCACGCGGTGCGGGCGGGCCGCGTCGGCGCCGAGGCGCTGCACCTTGTTCTCCTCGTAGGACGCGAAGTTGCCCTCGAACCAGTACCAGGCCGACGGGTCCTCCTCGGTGCCCTCGTACGCGAGGATGTGCGTCGCGACGCGGTCGAGGAACCACCGGTCGTGCGAGACGACCACGGCGCAGCCGGGGAACTCGAGCAGCGCGTTCTCGAGCGAGCCGAGCGTCTCGACGTCGAGGTCGTTGGTCGGCTCGTCGAGGAGCAGCAGGTTGCCGCCCTGCTTGAGCGTCAGCGCGAGGTTGAGCCGGTTGCGCTCACCGCCCGACAGCACGCCGGCGGGCTTCTGCTGGTCCGGGCCCTTGAAGCCGAACGCGGCGACGTACGCGCGCGACGGCATCTCGACGTTGCCGACCTTGAGGAAGTCGAGGCCGTCGGACACGACCTCCCACAGCGTCTTCTTCGGGTCGATGCCGCCGCGGCTCTGGTCGACGTACGAGATCGAGACGGTCTCGCCGATCTTCAGGTCGCCGCCGTCGAGCGGCTCCAGGCCGACGATCGTCTTGAACAGCGTCGTCTTGCCGACGCCGTTCGGGCCGATGACGCCGACGATGCCGTTGCGCGGCAGCGTGAAGCTGAGGCCGTCGATGAGCGTGCGGCCGTCGAAGCCCTTGACCAGGTCCTTGGCCTCGAGCACGACGTTGCCCAGGCGCGGGCCCGGCGGGATCTGGATCTCCTCGAAGTCCAGCTTCCGCGTCCGCTCCGCCTCGGCCGCCATCTCCTCGTAGCGGGCCAGGCGCGCCTTCGACTTCGTCTGGCGGCCCTTCGCGTTCTGGCGGACCCACTCGAGCTCGTCCTTGAGGCGCTTGGCGAGCTTCGCGTCCTTCTTGCCCTGGACGTTCAGGCGCTCCTGCTTCTTCTCCAGGTACGTGGAGTAGTTGCCCTCGTACGGGTAGAGGCGCCCGCGGTCGACCTCGCAGATCCACTCCGCGACGTGGTCGAGGAAGTAGCGGTCGTGGGTGACGGCGAGGATCGCGCCGGGGTACTGCTGCAGGTGCTGCTCGAGCCACAGCACGGACTCGGCGTCCAGGTGGTTGGTGGGCTCGTCGAGCAGGAGCAGGTCCGGCTTCTCGAGCAGGAGCTTGCACAGCGCGACGCGGCGGCGCTCACCACCCGACAGGACGTTGACGTCCGCGTCCGGCGGCGGGCACCGCAGGGCGTCCATCGCCTGCTCGAGCTGCGCGTCGAGGTCCCACGCGTCGGCGGCGTCGATCGCCTCCTGCAGCTGGCCCATCTCGGCGAGCAGCGCGTCGAAGTCTGCGTCCGGGTCGGCCATGAGGGCCGAGATCTCGTTGTAGCGGTCGAGCTTGCCCTTGATCTCGGCGACGCCCTCCTCGACGTTGCCGAGCACCGTCTTCTCGTCGTTCAGCGGCGGCTCCTGCTGCAGGATGCCGACCGTGTAGCCGGGCGACAGCCGCGCCTCGCCGTTCGACGGCTGGTCGAGCCCGGCCATGATCTTGAGGATCGTGGACTTCCCGGCGCCGTTGGGGCCGACGACGCCGATCTTCGCGCCGGGGAGGAAGTTCAGGGAGACGTCGTCGAGGATGACCTTGTCGCCGTGCGCCTTGCGCGCCTTGTACATGGAGTAGATGAACTCAGCCACTGACTGCTCGTCCGCCTCGGGTCGCTTCGGTGGGGACGCCGCCGGTCGGGCGCGGTGCCGGGCGGGGACGTGCCCCGACCGGGTCGCGCGCGCCGACCTGCGGCGTCGTCGGTTGCCGGTCCCCCAGCCTAGGCGATCACCCGCGCCCGACCAGCGCGGGCTCCTGCTCCGCGGCCGCACGGACGTCGCCGTCCGCGCCCGCGTCGGGCCCCGGCGGGTCGTCCGCGTCGCCGTCGGGCGGTGCCGTGGGGCCGGCGTCGGGGCCGGCCGCGTCCTCCGGGAGGTGCGGCGCCTGCGCCCACGGGTCGTCGACGGCCGCGCCCGGCGCACCCTCGGCCGCGGCGCCGCGCGCGCCCCCGGTCTCCCCGGCGGCGTCGCCCGTGCCACCGCGGGTGCTGCGCCGGAACGCCGTCGTGCCGAACACGAGGTCGTGGCCGAGCGCGACGGCCTCGAGGACCAGCTCGGTGCGCGGGCCGTCCGGCGACGTCCACTCCGACGTGCCGACGCGCCCGACCACCACCACCGGGTCGCCCTTGTGCAACGAGCGCGTGACGTTGTCCGCCACCTGCCGCCACACCTTCACCGTCCACCAGACCGTCGGGCCGTCGCGGTAGGTGCCGCTCTCGCGGTCGTAGACCCGCCGCGTCGACGCGAGCCGGAACTGCGCGTACGGGGTGCCGCCGCCGTCGAGGTGGTAGCTCCGCACGTCGGAGCCGACCCAGCCGACGACGGTCACGTCCTGCGTGTGTGCGCCCATGCCGATGTCCTCACTGCCGTGGCCCCGCACGAGCGCGGGGCGTGTGGCGACAGCGTCCGGGCCCGCCGGAGGGCGCCGACGCGCGCGGGCCCGCACCGGTGGACGGCGCGCCCGTGCGCCGGGGCTGGGGACGGCTCGGCGTGGTCCCGGGTGCGGGCCCGGACGGCGCACGCCCGGACCTCAGCGCGGCGCGGGTCCCCCGGCCGCCTGCGCCACGAGCTCGCGCGCGTGCCGGTGCTCGGCGAGGACGTCCTGCGTCGGTGCGAGCAGGCGCGCCCGGGCCGCCGACTCGATCGCCGCCCGCCCGTCGGCCAGGACCCGCTCGGCCCGGCGCGCGGCGGCCCGGCGGCGCACGGCCGACGCCACCACCGCGAGCACGAGCGCCGCGGCGAGCAGCGCGGCGGCGAGCACGGCCGGCGGCATCCAGCCCGGGTCCGCCCCGGCCGCGTCGGCGACGACCAGACCCGCACCGACGAGCCCGACGACGCCGAGCACCACGGCGAGCACCGACAGCACGCGCGCGGCCAGCGACGCCCGGGCCGTCACGGTCACCTGCGTGAGCGCGTCGGTGACGGCGAGGCGGAGCTCCGCCGGCGTGGCCACCCGGTGCCGCAGGTCGTCGGCCCAGCGCACCGGCAGCCCCTGCGTCACGCTCGTCACCCACGCCGAGCGGGCCAGCCCGACGCCGTCGCCGTGCACGTCGCCGAGCCGCGGCGGGCGCGACGCGCCGCCGCGCACGACGGCCGCGACCGCGGCGGCCACGGCCGGCAGGCCCGCCGCGGACACGAGCTTGTCGACGACCGTCCCGAGCGCGAGCTGCGACGGCGCGGGCTCCCGCGCACCGACCTGGGTCGCGGCCAGGCGCGCGGCCTGCGCCACCTCCGCGTCCGCGTGCGCGGCCGCGACGGACCGCTGCGCGACCGCGTCCGCGAGCGCGTCGCGCAGCTCCGCGACGCCGTCGCCCGTCACCGTCGACACGCCGTGCACGGGCACGTCCGGCAGGCCGTCCTCCGCGAGCAGGCGCCGCACGTCGGCGAGCAGCGCGCCCCGCACCTCGGGCGCGACGGTGTCGACCTGGTTCATGACGAGCAGCATCGACGCGTCCCGGCCGGCGAGCCGGCGCAGGTACCCGGAGTGCAGCGCGTCGTCGGCGTACTTCTGCGGGTCGACGACCCAGACGAGCAGGTCGACCTGCGGCAGCACCCGGTCGACGACCTCGCGGTGCTCGGGGGCGATCGAGTCGTGGTCGGGCAGGTCGAGCAGCACGAGCCCGCGCAGCGCGGCCTCGTGGTCGGCGTCGAGGACGCTCTCGCGCTCGATCCGGTGCTCGGCGTCGACACCGAGCCAGTCGAGCAGCGGGTCGCCGTCCGCGCCCCACACGCACGCGGTGACGCGCGACGTGGTCGGCCGGCGGACACCCACGTCGGCGAACCGCAGGCCGCTGACCGCGTTGAAGAGGCTGGACTTGCCCGACCCGGTGCCGCCGACGAGCGCGACGACGGTGTGGTCGACGCCCAGCAGGAGCCGCTCGCGGACGCGGTCGACCGCGGCGCCGACGGCGGCGACGACGTCCGGGTCGACACGGTCGCCGCCGATGGTCAGGGCGCCCTCGAGCGCGTCGACGCGCGCCGTGAGCGCGGCCGTGTCCTCACCGCGCACCGCGCCGTCGTCGGTCCCCGCCGGGCCCGCTCCGTCGGGCTCGGCCCCCGGGGCCTCGGCGCCCGGGGCGTCGTCGAGCATCTCCGGCTCGGCGTCCGCGGGGACGCGTGCGCCGTGGGCGGGCACCGCCGCCGGCAGCACCGCGGGGATGGGCGCCGGGACGGAGGCCGGCCTGACGTCGTCCGTGCTCATGTCAGCCCCTTGAGGACGGCGAGCCGCAGGCGCAGCCGGGAGGACGCGTCGGCGGCGAGGTCGGGATCGGCGAGCGCCGCGTCGGCGCCGACGCGCTCGACGTCGACCTGCGCCTGCGCGCGGCGGACGAGGTCGGCGCGGAGGTCCTCGACGAGCGCGTCCGCCGCGTCGGGCAGCAGCGTGCGCAGCGCCTCGTGCGCCTCCGGGAGCCCGGCGGCGGCCGCGAGCGCGGCAGCCGCGAGACCGTCCTCCCCCACGGCGCGGGCGACGTCGCGGCGACGCGCGGCGGCGGCCTCGTCCCCGCCGCCCCCGGCGAGGACGGCGCGCGCCGCACGGGCACCCTCGGCCGTCCACGCGCGGGCCGCGCGCTCGGCCGCGCCGGTGCGGGCCTGGTCGCCGGCGGGCCAGCGCGGCAGCAGCGACGGGCCGCCTGCGGGCGCGCCCGGTCCGACCAGGACGGCGCGCAACGTCTCGTCGGCCCGGACGCCGACGGCGGTGAGGACGGCGGCGGCGGACTCCGCCAGCTCGGCCACCAGCGGCTCCACGGCCTCGGTGCGGGTGCGGCCCAGCCGCGACCCGCCGCGCACGCGCCCCGACCGCCGCACGAGCCGCGCGAAGGGCCCGCCGCGGGTCGTCAGCTCGGCCCAGCGCGCGCGGACCGCACCGTCCGCGACGGCGCCCGAGCGCACGGTCGCCTCCGCCTCGACCCGCGGCCCCTCGACCGCCTCGTCGAGCGCCTGCGCGATGCCGGCAGCCGCGTCCGCCTGGGCCTGGACCGCGTCGGCGAGCTCGTCGACCCACGGGCGCAGCGCGGCGAGCGCGCCGCGCAGCGTGCGGCCGACGACCGTGCGCGCCCGGTCCGGACCGGCCAGCATCGTCAGCCAGCGGAGCACGGGCGCGACCACGCGCTGCTCGAGCAGCCCCTCGTGCGGCCCGACGTCGGGGATCACGAAGAGCGGCGACCCGGCGAGCCCGTGCGCGCGGAGGCGGTCCAGCAGGTCGCCGCGCACGGTGGGCAGGCTCGCGGCGGGCACGCGGTTGAGGACCATCGCGATCGAGGTCGAGCGCTCGACGGCCGCCTCGAGCACCCGCCAGGGCAGCGCGTCGCCGTACCGCGCGGCGGTCGTGACGAACAGCCACAGGTCCGCCGCCTCGAGCAGCCGGTGCGCCGACTCCCGGTTCGACTCGAGCACCGAGTCCAGGTCGGGGGCGTCGAGCAGCGCGATGCCGCGCGGCACGGTGTCGACCGGCACGGCCTCGACGCTGTCGAGCACCGGGTGGTGCGAGAGGAGGTCCGCGTCCAGCGGGTGGTGGACCAGCACGGGCTCGCGCGTCGTGGGGCGCAGCACGCCCGCGGCGGTCACCTCGCGGCCCACGAGCGAGTTGACGAGGGTCGACTTGCCGGCGCCGGTCGAGCCCGCGACGACGACGACGGCGGGCGCGGACAGCTCGGTCAGGCGCGGCACGAGGTGCTCGGCGAGCTGGTCGACGAGCCGGGCGCGCGACGCGCGCGCCTCCGCGATCCCGTCGAGCTCGAGCGGGAACGACGTCCCCTCGACGTCGCGGCGCAGGTCACGCACGGCGTCGAGCAGGGACGTCTGCGCGAGGGGCCGCGTGAGGATGTCCGCGGCCGCGCCCGCACCGGCCGCGGGCACGCCGGCGGCGCGCCCCGACGTGGGCGCGGACGTCCGGGCTGGCACGTAGCCGGGCTGGGCGCTCACGCACCCATTCTCGGTCCCACGCGTGACCAGGCCAAACGCGGCACGCGGGTGACACCCGACGAGTCCGGTCCGCGCGACGCCCGCGGCCACCCCGCGGCCACCCCGCCCGAGGCGCCCGCGACGACGCCACTAGGCTTGGTCGGCGTCGGCCCCCGTAGCTCAACGGATAGAGCAACGGCCTTCTAATCCGTCGGTTGCAGGTTCGAGTCCTGCCGGGGGCGCCGCTCACCGCACGGGCCCCGCCGCGGCCCGCGGGCGACGACCCGCGTATCACGCGAGCCGTCCCGCCCTCCTCCCCCACGGCGCCCGGCACCCTGTCGCGGGGCGTCGCCGCCGGCCGGACAAATGCGGTGACATCGCGTGTCCGCGCTGGTGGGATGGCACCACCGAACCCACCGAGCGACCACCCCGTGACCCGGGGTGCGCCGCGGCACGCCCAGGAGGCACCCACGATGCACCCGCTGTCCACCTACGACGTCCTGCGCTCCGACCACCGCGAGCGGCTCGCCACCTCGTCCCGGCTGCGCACGCGCGAGGAGCGCCGCGCGTCACGCCGCACCGACGCCTCCGGTCGTCCACCGGAACGCCCCGCCGCGCCGGCGCGGGCACCCCGCACGCACGGGTGGACGCTCACGTCCTGACGGGCACGGGCGGGCCCGGACGTGACCAGCGCCACGTCCCGGCGCACCGCCGCCGCACCGCCCGCGCCCGCCGCGCACCCACGACGACCCCCGTCCGGAGTCCCCGGACGGGGGTCGTCGCCGTCGGTGCGCAGGCGCCCGACGCGCCTCTCAGCCCAGCGGGCCGTACAGCGCCGGGCTCGTGCGGGCCTGCACGGCCTGCTCGAGGTCGTACGCGAGCCCCAGCAGGGTGCCCTCGTCGAACGCCCGCCCGAGCAGCTCGACGTTGACGCCGGCCCCGGTGATCGTCGCGTCCTCGGCGGTGGCCTGCCCCATCGGCAGCGTCACGGCGGGCAGTCCCGTGTTGGGGCTGAGCCGCATGTTCGTGCCCTGCGTCCCGTACGGCGTGCCCGACGGGTACGCGATCGCGTCCAGGTCCAGGTCGTCCAGCAGCTGGGTGACGAGCGTGCGCCCGGTCGCGAGCGCGACCGTGTGCGAGCCCGTCGGCCCCGCCCACGCGTCGTACTGCGCGTCCGTCACGGCGGCCCGCTGCACGTACACGCTGCGGCGCGAGGTGACGAAGTGGTCCGTCGCGAGGATGTCCTCGATCGTGCGGGCCTGCACCTGCGGCGCGAGGTGCCGGGCGACGTAGCCCGCGAGGTCGCGGCGGAACTCGTTCGTGCTGCCGCTCGGCTCGTTGAGCACGGCCGCGAAGCCGGCCGGCGGCGTGATCTCGACGAGCGTCGCGCCCTGCGCCTCCAGCGCCGCCCGCGTCTGCGCCCACAGCCGCACCGTCGTGCGGTTGCTGCCGACCATCGACGGCACGTAGCCGATCCGCGCCCCCTGCAGCGCACCGGTGTCGAGCGACGCCGTGTACGACTCGGGCACCCGGCCGGCCTGCGCGGCCGTCACCGGGTCGGCCGCGTCGACGCCCACGACGGCGTCCAGCGCGACGGCCGCGTCGAGCACCGACCGCGCCATCGGGCCGCCCGTGTCCTGGCTGAGCGCGAGCGGGATGATGCCGTCGCGGCTCGCCAGGCCCACCGTGGGCCGCACGCCGACGAGCTGGTTGTACGACGACGGCACGCGGATCGACCCACCCGTGTCCGTGCCGAAGCCGATGCCCGCGAGGTTCGCCGCGATCGCCGCGCCCGTGCCGCCGCTCGAGCCGCCGGCCGTGCGCGACGTGACGTACGGGCTCGCGATCGGCAGCGTCGACCCGACGGGCAGGCCGGCGGAGAACTCCGAGCTGAACCCGTACGCGAACTCGTCGAGGCTCGCCTTCGCCAGCACCACGGCACCCGCCGAGCGCAGGCCCGCGACCATGGTCGCGTCGGTCGCCGTCTGGTTCCCCTCCCAGCAGCCGCAGCCGCCGGTGGTCGGCATGTCGCGGGTGTCGTAGTTGTCCTTGAGCGCGACCGGGACGCCGAGCAGCATGCTCGTCATGCCCGCGGCGGCGCGCTCCGCGTCCGCCGCCGCGGCGGCCGCGAGGGCGGCGCCGTTCGTCGTGATGACGGAGTTGAGGGCCCGGCCGCCGGCGGCCGTGTCGACGACCGTGCGGTCGTACGCGGCGATCCGGTCCAGGTACTCCTGCGTGATCGCGACGGACGTGGTGACGCCCGCGTTCATCGCGGCCTGCATGTCGAGCGCGCTGGCCTCGACGAGCTCGAACGGCCCGTCGTCCCACACCATGCGCTGCGACACGGCGGCGAGGTCGACGACCGTGAGGACGCCGTCCGCGTCCACGTCGGCCACGGCCACGTCCGCCCAGCCGGGCGACGCGGGCGTCGCGCCGAGGTGCGCGGACACCGCGCCGAGGTCGTCGACGGTCACCTGCCGGTCGCCGGTGAGGTCGAGCTCGGTCCACCACGGCGCGAGGGACGCGCCGGGCGCGGCTGCGGGCGCCGCCTCGGCGGGTGCCGAGGCGGTCGGTGCGGCGGCCACGGCGGGCGCGGCACCGGCCGCGACCAGGGCCAGGCAGGCCGCCGCGGCGGCCGCCGGGACGCCGCGGCGCAGGAGGCGTCGGTCGAGGAGGTGTCGGTGCACGGTGCGGCTCCCGCGGGTGAGGTCGGACGGGGCGTCGGGCGGCGTGACCGCCGCGGTCTGCGGCGTCATCGGGCGCTCACCGCCCGTCGGCGGACGAGGAACGCGCCGGCCGCGACGGCGGCCGCCGCGAGCAGCACGAGGGCACCCGCCTCGACGCCCGTGGCGCTGAGGGCACCCGCCCGCGGGCCGCGCACGGCGGTCGCGGCGGACGGCGACGGCGTCGGCGCGCCGGGGGCCGCGACGCCGTCCGTCGGCGGCGCGGTGGTCGGCGCGGTGGTGGGCGCCGCTGTGGCCGTGGGCGACGGGACGGGCGCCGCGGCGACGACGACCGTCGCGGCGGCCGCGTCGGTGAGGGTCGTGGTGGTGCCGTCCGAGCCGACGAGGGTCACGGTGCGGACCGTCACGGTCGCCGTGCCCGCAGCGAGGGCGCGCAGGCGCAGGGTGGTCGCCGGCACGGTGCCGGACAGCGCGGGCGACGTGCCGAGACGCGTGTGCCGCAGCGTCACGGTGCCCGCCGCCTCGGTGATGTCGTCGAACCCGCCCTCGGGCGTGGCCGTCACGGCGTCGAGCGCGAGCAGCGCCGGGTCCAGGGCGAGCGTCGCCTCGTAGGCGAACACGTCGGCGGCGCCGCGCAGCTCCAGCCGCACGTCGACGGTCCCGCCGGCCGTCACCTCGGGCGTGACCGTGAGGGCCACCTCGTCGGCGGCGGGCGCCGCGACGGCGGCGCCCGCGGTGGCGAGGGTCAGGCCGAGCGCCACGACGGCGGCGCGCAGGGCGCCTCGTCGCAGGCTCGACCTCGGGATGCGGTCACGCATGGGCAGGTCCTCTCGGAACGGTACGGCGCACCGGTGGACCGGTACGGCCGTGGACGCGCCCCCTGCGCTCCCGCAGGCTCGCAGCGCCGCGTTTCGGTCCGGTTGCCCGGGCGTTGCCGCCGCACGACCGCGGCAGGCGCCGTGTCACCGGCGCGTGACACGTCCGGGCATCACCGGCGAAGCGGGCGCGACGGTCGCGCCCGCGTCGTCGTGAGCGCGTCGTCGTCGGCACCGTCCGTGCGGAGCCGTGCCCTCGCGCCACCGCCGGCCGTGCCACGATGACGCCCATGACCCGGTCCGTCGCCCGCCGCGCCGTCCGCGCGGCACGCGGGGCCGGGTTGCCACGCGCGATGCGGGGGCACACCTGATGGGGCGGCACGCCGGCGGCGGCCAGCCGCCCGCACCCTGGCCCCGGCGCCTCGGGCGCGCGGTCCTGCGCTGGGCGGGGCACGCCGCGCTCGGCGCCGTCACGGGTGCCGTCGTGCTCGTCGTCCTCGGCTGGGCCGGCATCACCGGCACCTCGGCCCGCGCCCTCGCGGCGGGCGCCGGCGTCCTCGTCGTCGTCGCCGCGGCGCTCGCCGCCACCGTCCCACCGCCGTCGGCACACGTCCACGGACCGCCCGGACCGCCGCCGCGCGGGTCCGCGCCGGGGCCGCGGTCCGACGACCGCTGACGCACGCGCCCTACGCTGTCCGGCGTGAGCACCGCAGGCACCTCCCCCAGCAGCGACCCCACCGACGCCGCGGGCGCCGCCGCACCCGCCCCGGCGGCCGCCGCACCCGCAGCGGCGCACACGAGCGCCGACCGGATCGTGTGGATCGACTGCGAGATGACCGGGCTCGACCTCGAGCACGACGCGCTGGTCGAGGTCGCCGCGGTCGTCACCGACTCCGAGCTCCGCGTCCTCGGTGACGGCGTCGACGTCGTCGTCGCGCCCCCGCCGGCCGCGCTCGAGCAGATGGGCGACTTCGTCCGCACCATGCACACGACGTCCGGCCTGCTGCCCGCGCTCGAGCACGGCGTGACGCTGGAGGAGGCGCAGGAGCAGGTCCTCGCCTACGTGCGCCAGTGGGTGCCCGACGCGGGCAAGGCGCCGCTCGCGGGCAACTCCGTCGGCACCGACAAGGCGTTCCTCGACCGCGACATGCCCGCGCTCGTCGGGCACCTGCACTACCGCGTCGTCGACGTGTCGTCGATCAAGGAGCTCGCGCGGCGCTGGTACCCCCGCGTGTACTTCGCGGCGCCGGCGAAGAACGGCGGCCACCGCGCCCTCGCCGACATCCTCGAGAGCATCGACGAGCTGCGGTACTACCGTGCGGCGCTCATGCCCGCGGCGCCCGGCCCCGACTCCGCGACCGCCCGGCGCGTGGCCGCCGACGTCGTCGCGACGAGCGTCAAGCGCGGCGTGCTCGCGCCCTGACGGGTCCACGGGCACGGTCGTGGTCGCCGCGGCCGTGCCCGGCCGGTCGCGGCCGTGCGGGCGGCGGCTCGGGCTCCCCGGGAACGACGCAGGGCGCCGGCCCGAAGACCGACGCCCTGCGAGAGGGTGGCTAACGGGACTTGAACCCGCGACCCCCTGGACCACAACCAGGTGCTCTACCAGGCTGAGCTATAGCCACCACGTCGGACGCGCGCACGCGTCCCGGCCGTCCGCTCCCGCGGCGGGCCGAGAGAAAGCATAGCGGAGCCGCACGGCTCTGCAGGCACGCACGTCCGCCTCGACGGACGTGGGCGCCGTCACAGGCGGACGGCGACCGCCTCCGCGAAGCGCTCGGCCGCGCCGTCCGCCTGCTCGAAGAAGAACGACGGCTCGGTGAGCTCCACCTCGAGCACGACGGGCTCGCCCGCGTCGTCGGGGATGAGGTCGACGCGCGTGTACAGCAGCGGGGACCGGTCGGGGAAGATCTCGGCGATCGCGGCGACCACGCGGTCCGCGAGGGCACGCTCCGCCGCCGTCGCGTCGCGGGGCGTCATCGCCTCGTCCCGGTAGAGCACGCCCTCGGCGTCGGCGGCCCGGTACGGGCCCTCGAGCAGGGGGCCCTTGCGGACCGAGTGGCTGAACTCCCCGTCCACGTACACGAGGGCCGTCTCGCCCTCGGTGTCGACGCGCGTGAGGTAGCGCTGCAGCATGACGTGCCGGCCCACCGCGAGCAGGTTCTTGGCGTGGGTGATCGCGAGCGAGCGCGACGGGGTCTCCCCCGCGTCGTACCGGCCGGTGTCGCGCGAGCCGGCGCTCACGGTCGGCTTGATGACGAAGTCGCCGAACGCGGGGAACCGCGTGTGGATGGCCCGCGAGTTCATCTGCCGCTCGGGGTCGAGCCAGATGGTCGGCACGATCGGGATACCCCGCTGCTCGAGGTCGCGCAGGTACGTCTTGTCGATGTTCCACGCGACGACGTCCGACGGGTTCAGCAGCGTCGACGTCTGCTCCACGCGCCGTGTCCAGTCGGTGAACTGCGCCGGGCGGTCCGTGTAGTCCCACGTCGAGCGGATCAGCACGTGCGGGTACGCGCCCCAGTCGACCGTCGGGTCGTCCCAGACCACGACGTCGGACGCCACGCCCCGCGCTGCCAGGGCGTCGCGGAGCAGGTGGTCGTCGGGGTCGAGCTCCGGCAGCTCGGCGCAGGTCGCGAGGGCGAGGCGTGCGGTGGGTTCGCTCACGAGGGGCACTGTACCCACGGCGTGTGACGGCGTGACGACCGGACGATGACGCCCGAGGTCACGGCCGCACGGCCCGTCCTGCGGCCTCGTCCGCTGCGGGGTCCGCGGCCGTGAGGCGGTGCAGCGCGCGCACCACCGCGTCGGCCGTCACGGTGCCCACCACGCGTCCGTCGTCCACCACCGGGAGCGCCGTGGGCCGCGTGCCGGGCGCCTCCGCCGCGCGGGCGAGCGCCGCCACGACGTCGCCGAGCTCCGCACCCAGCCGGACCGCGTCGCCGCCGGTCGGGGCGACGGCCGACGCGTCCGCAGGCGCGGCGGGGTCCGCCACGAGGTCGCCCGGCTCGAGCCGGCCCAGCGCGAGCAGGCGCGCGGTCCGGCCCCGCCCCACGAGATCGGCGACCGCGGCCGACGCCGGCCGCGCGACGACCTCCAGCGGGGGCGCGAGCTGCTCGACGTGCGCGGCGCGGCTCAGCACGACGACCCGGTCGGCCATGCGCACGGCCTCGTCGACGTCGTGCGTGACCATCATCACCGTGGTGCCGAGCTCGCGCTGGAGCCGCAGGAACTCCGACTGCAGGCGTGCGCGCCCCACGGGGTCGACCGCGCCGAACGGCTCGTCCATGAGCAGGACCGGCGGGTCCGCCGCCAGCGCGCGCGCCACGCCGACGCGCTGCCGCTCGCCGCCCGAGAGCTCGTGCGGCCACCGGCGGGCGTACCGGTCGGGGGCCAGCCCGACGAGCTCGAGCAGCTCGTCGACGCGGCGCCGCGTGCGCGCGCGGTCCCAGCCGAGCAGGCCCGGCACGGTGGCGACGTTCTGCGCGACCGTGCGGTGCGGGAACAGGCCGACGTCCTGGATGACGTACCCGATCCGCCGGCGCAGCGTGACGGGGTCGACCCGCGTCACGTCCTCGTCGCCGAGGAGGATGCGGCCCGCGGTCGGCTCGACGAGGCGGTTGGCCATGCGCAGGGTCGTCGACTTGCCGCAGCCGGACGGCCCGACGAGCACGAGCATCTCCCCCGGGCGCACGGCGAGCGTGAGGTCGTCCACCGCGACGGAGCCGGCGTACTCCTTGCGGACGGCGTCGAACGTGATGGCGGCCGGCGCGGCAGAGGCGAGGTCGGCGCCCGCGGCGGGCGCGGGGGCGCGCGGGGCGAGGGTCGCACCGCTCTCGTGATCCGTCACGCCGCGGACGCTACTGGTACCCCCTGACACCCGCGACCGCGGACCTCGGCCGCGGCTGCGGCCACGGAGGCCGCGCGCGCGGTTGTCGGACCCGGCCGCTAGCGTCGGCGCCGTGCCCGCCGGCCCGGTCGTCTCCGCCGCCAACCCGTGGTTCTCGTGGACGTACCTCGAGCGCAACGGGGGCGACGTGCTGCGCTACCTCGAGCAGCACGCGACGCTGACGGCCCAGGCGGTGCTGATCGCCCTCGTGGTCGCGCTGCCGCTCGCGGCGCTCGCGCACGTGCGCCCCCGGCTCGCGGGCGTGGTGCTCGCCGGCACGGGCGTCCTGTACACCGTGCCGTCCCTCGCGCTGTTCGCGGTCCTGGCGCCGTACACCGGCATCGGCCGGACGACGGTGCTCATCGGGCTCGTCGTCTACGCGCTGCTCGTGCTCGTGCGCAACGTGCTGGTCGGGCTGCAGGGCGTCGACCCTGCGGTGCGGGACGCCGCCCGCGGCATGGGCTACGGCCGGGTCCGGATGCTGCTCGCGGTGGAGCTCCCGCAGGCGGTGCCGGCCGTCGTGACGGGGCTGCGGCTCGCGACCGTCAGCACGGTGGCGCTGGTCACGGTGGGCGTCGTGGTGGGCTACGGCGGCCTGGGGCAGCTCATGTTCCGTGGCTTCCGCAGCAGCTACCGCGCCGAGGTCGTCACCGCGACGGTCCTGTGCCTGCTGCTGGCGCTCGTGGCCGACCTGCTGCTCGCGGCGCTCGGCCGGGTGCTCACGCCGTGGCACCGGTCGTCCGGGCGGCGCGACGGCGCGGTCCCCGGCGTCGCGGCCGCCGGCGGTCTCGCGGCGGGCGGCACGACGGACGACGGCACGGCAGCGCGTCCCCGTCCCGGCGAGGAGGCCGCATGGACGTCCTGAACGAGGCGTTCCTCTGGCTCAACGACCCGCTCAACTGGACCGGCCGGCGGGGCGTCCTCGCGCTCACGGTCGACCACCTCCAGGTGTCCGCCGTCGCGGTGCTGCTCGCGCTCGTCGTCGCGCTGCCGCTCGGCCTCTGGCTCGGGCACCGCGGCCGCGGAGCGACGGTCGGCGTGGTCGTGGCGAACACGACCCGCGCGCTGCCGACCCTCGCGCTGCTCATGCTCCTCGCCGCGAGCGGCTTCTTCGGCAACGGCGCGACCGCCGTGGCCTGCGCCGTCTTCGCCGTGCCACCCGTGCTGGCGAACGCGGTGACGGGTGTCGCCGGCGTCGACCCGGCGGCGCGCGACGCGGCGCGGGGACTCGGGATGTCGCCGGCGCGCGTGCTGCGGTCCGTCGAGATCCCGAACGCGGTGCCGCTCGTCGCGGCCGGCATCCGGACCGGTGCGGTGCAGGTGCTCGCGACGGTGCCGCTCGCCGCGCTGGTGGGCGGCACGAGCCTCGGCACGGTCGTCGTCACGGGCTTCGGCACCCAGCGCTACGGCCAGGCCCTCGCCGGCGGGCTGCTGGTGGCGGCCCTGTGCCTGCTCGTGGAGGCGGTCCTCGCGCTGGTCGAGCGGGCGGTCACCCCGGCGGGCCTGCGCAGCCGCGACCGCGCCGCCGCGGGCCGGCGTGCACGCCGCCGCACCACCCCACCGCGCGCGACCGCGGTTGCCGAGCCCGCGGTGACCGGGTCGAATGGGCGCAGCCGTGCGTCGTGACACGACGCGCCACCGCGCCGCCCGACGGCGGACGCCGTCCGCCCCCGCGACCGGACCGACGCCCCACCGACAGGAGCACCCCATGCGCACACGGCGCACCCGCACCACCACGCTCGCCGCGCTCGCCGTCGCGACCCTCGCCCTCGCCGGCTGCGGCGCGCCGGGGTCCGGCGGCGGCGAGGCCGAGACGTCCGCCACGAGCACCTCGGGCCTCGCCACCTGCGAGCCCGTCGCCGGCGAGAGCCTCGTCGTGCTCGAGGACGACCAGGGCCTGCAGAACGCCGACAACGTGATCCCGGCCGTCAACGCCCAGGTCGCGCAGGACCACCCCGTGGTCCTCGAGCTGCTCGACTCCGTGTCGGCGGCGCTGGACACCGAGACGCTCATCGAGCTCAACAAGGCGGTGGACATCGACCGCCGCACGTCGAGCGAGGTGGCCCGCGAGTTCGTCACGGACGAGGGGCTGGCGGCGGACGAGCAGACCGGCGCGGGCGTCGCGCTCACGGTCGGCGCCGCGAACTTCTCCGAGAGCCTCACGCTCGCGGAGGTCTACGCGGAGGTGCTGCGCAGCGCCGGGTTCGACGCGCAGGCGCAGAGCATCGGCTCGCGCGAGACCTACCTGCCCGCCCTGCAGGACGGCACGCTGGCCGTGGTGCCCGAGTACGCCGCGACGCTGACCACCTACCTCGGCTCGCAGGTCAACGGCCCCGACGCGGAGTCCGGCGCGACGTCCGACGTCGACGCGACCGTGGCCGCGCTCACCCCGCTCGCCGAGCAGAGCGGGCTCGTCGTGGGCGCGCCGTCGGCCGCGCAGGACCAGAACGCCTTCGCCGTCACGGCGGAGTTCGCGCAGGAGCACGGCGTCGAGACGCTGTCCGAGCTCGCCGAGACGTGCGGCGGGCTCGTGCTCGCCGGCCCGCCCGAGTGCCCGGAGCGCCCGTTCTGCCAGCTCGGCCTCGAGGAGACCTACGGCCTCGAGATCGCCGAGTTCCGGTCGTACGAGCTCTCGCTGATCGGCGCGGCCGTCCGGCAGGGCGACGCGGCGATCGGGCTCGTCCTGTCGTCCGACGGATCCCTCGCCGCCGACGGCGACTGACCTCGCGCGCGTGCGGGGCGGGCACGTCGTCGGACGTGCCCGCCCCGCGGCGTCCTCGGCCGCGTCGGCGCCGGGTCAGCGGCCGTCCTGCTCCAGCAGCCGCAGCCACACCTCGCTGAGGGTCGGGTACGACGGCACCGCGTGCCAGAGCCGGTCCAGCGGCACCTCCCCCACGACCGCGACCGTCGCCGCGTGCAGCATGTCCGCGACGTCCGGGCCGACGAACGTCGCGCCGACCAGCACGTCCCGGGCCCGGTCGACCACGACCTGCACACGCCCCGTGTAGTGCTCGCCGGTGACGGTCGCCCCCGCGACCGCGCCGAGGTCGTAGCCGACGACGCCGACGTCGAGGCCCGCCTCCCGTGCCTGCGCCTGGGTCCGGCCGACCCAGGCGACCTGCGGCCGGGTGAAGACGACCTGCGGGACCGCCGCGTCGTCCGCGGTCGCGCGGTAGCGGCTCCACGGGCCCGCGCCCGCCTCGCCGGCGCGTGACAGCCCGCGCGGCACCGCCGGACCGGGGTCCGCACCGGCGGGGCGCGGGTCGAACCGCGCCGCGACGACGTCCCCCACCACGCGCGCGTCGTACTTGCCCTGGTGCGTGGTGCCCGTGCGGCCCGTCACGTCGCCCACGGCGAACAGCCAGCCGCCGTCGACGCCGCGCACCTGCAGGGCGTCGTCGACCTCGAGGGCGGCACCGGGCGTCAGGCCCACCGTCTCGAGCCCCAGGTCCTCCGTGCTGGGCCGCCGGCCCGTGGCCACGAGCACCTCGTCCGCGTCGACCTGCTCGGTGCTGCCCGCCGATGTGCCGCCGGACGCGGCGTGCTCCACGGTCAGGTGCACGCCGGCGCCGTCGCGCGTCGCCCCGACGACCGACGCGCCGAGCGCGACGCGCACGCCCCGCTCGGTGAGCGCCTGCGCGAGCGCCTCCCCCGCGAACGGCTCCGCCTGCGGCAGCAGCCGGTCGCCCCGGACGAGCAGCGTGACGTCGCTGCCGAGGTCGGCGAACGCCGTCGCCATCTCGACGCCGACGACCCCGCCGCCCACCACGGCGAGGCGGGGCGGCACCGTGTGCGCGCTCGTCGCCTCGCGGCTCGTCCACGGGCGCACGCCGGCGAGCCCGCCCGCCGACGGCACGGCCGCGACCGACCCCGTCGCGACGACGACCGCGTGCCGGGCGACGACACGCGTGTCCTCGTCCTCGTGCGTCACCACCAGCTCGCGCGGACCGGTGAGGCGGGCGTGCCCGCGCAGCAGCGTGAGCCCGGCGCCCTCCACCCACGCGACCTGGCCGTCGTCGTCCCAGTGCGACGTGACCTCGTCACGGCGGGCGAGCGTCGCGGCGACGTCGACGTGCCCGGTGACGGCGGCCGAGGCGCCCGGCACGTCGCGGGCGGCGGCGAGCGCGTCACCCGGCCGCAGCAACGCCTTCGACGGCATGCACGCCCAGTAGGAGCACTCACCGCCCACGAGCTGCGACTCGACGAGCGCGACGGACAGGCCCGTGCGGGACGCCCGGTCGGCGGCGTTCTCGCCCACCGCGCCGGCGCCGAGGACCACGACGTCGAACTCCCGTACCTCGTTGCTCACGCTGCCTCCTCCTCGTGGCGGCGGCGCCGCCGTGCGGACAGCGTCGCAGGCGCGGCGGCCGGGCACCACGGTGCGCGGGGCGGGTCGGCGGGGCGAGCGGGTCGGCGGGGCGCACGCACCGGCAGGCGTGCAGCGTCGGCGGGTACGACGAAGCCCCGCCAGGTCGGTGACCTGACGGGGCTTCGTGGCTGGTACGCCCCCCGGGACTCGAACCCGGAACCCGCTGATTAAGAGTCAGCTGCTCTGCCAGTTGAGCTAGAGGCGCGCGGCTCGTAGAGATTAACAGCACCGGGGCGCCGGTTGCGAACCCGCGCCCGCCCGCAGGGGCCGGCTGTGACGACACTCACGGTCGGCGCCGCACCCGGCCGTGGCGGCGCCCGTCAGCGGACCGGCGGCTCGGTGACCTCGTCGGACGCGTCCCGGCCGCCGCGCGCGGGCGTCCCGGCCGACGCGTCGTCCCCGTCCTGCCACCACGGGTCGTCGGGCAGACCCTCGGCCGCGAGCAGGTCGGCGGACGTGTCGCCCGTGGGCGTCAGCAGGTCGACGAGCAGGGCGAGCGGCACGTGCTCCGCCAGCAGCTCCTGGGCGTGCTGCGTCGCGTCCACGCCGCGCGCACCGACGACCTCCTCGAGGGCCTGCACCGACGGCGGCAGCGCCGCGTCCGCGCCGCCCTGCACCGCACCGTCCTGCACCGCGCCGTCCTGCACCGCACCGTCCGGCACCGCGCCGTCCGTCGGCACGTCCTCCGGCGGCACGCCCTCCGGGCTCGTCCGCTGCTCGTCCACCGCGTCACCTCGTCCCAGGTCGTCCCCGCGCCGCGCGTCGTGCGGCGCGTCCATCATGCGCCTCGCGGTCGCCGGGGCGGCGCGGGGCACCCCCCTCCCGGTACAACGTCACAGGTACAGACCGGTTCCCTCACCCGTCCCGCGCGGCTCCGCGACGCCGTGCACGTCCTTCTCGCGCAGCAGCAGGTACGTGCGGCCGGCGAGCTCGACCTCGGCGCGGTCCTCGGGGTCGAACAGCACCCGGTCGCCGACCTCGACCTGGCGGACGTGCTGCCCGACCGCCACGACGTCCGCCCACGCGAGGCGCTTGCCCATGGCCGCGGTGGCCGGGATGACGATCCCCGCGGTGGACCTGCGCTCCGCCGGGTCGCCCTCGAGGGCCACGAGGAGGCGGTCGTTCAGCATGCGGATCGGCAGGTCGGCCGTGCCGCCGGGGGTCGGTGCGCTCACGCCGCCGACGCTACCCGCCGCACGTAGGGTGGTCGGCGTCCCGTCCCCACCCCCACGCCCAGGAGCGCCCGTGCCCCGTCTCGCCGTCGGCGACACCGCCCCCGACTTCACGCTGCCCACCGCGGACGGCGGCAGCGTCACCCTGTCCGCGCTGCGCGGGCAGCACGTCGTCGTGTACTTCTACCCGGCCGCGGGCACGCCCGGCTGCACGAAGCAGGCGTGCGACTTCCGCGACTCCCTCGCGTCGCTGCAGGGCGCGGGCTACGCCGTGGTCGGCGTCTCGCCGGACGGCGTGGACAAGCTCGCCGCGTTCGCGGAGGCGGAGCAGCTGACGTTCCCGCTCGCGTCGGACCCGTCGCACGCCGTCCTCGAGGCGTGGGGCGCCTGGGGCGAGAAGCAGAACTACGGACGCACGGTCACGGGCGTGATCCGCTCGACGGTCGTCGTGGACCCCGACGGCGCCGTCGCGCTCGCGCAGTACAACGTCCGCGCGACGGGGCACGTCGCCAAGCTGCGGCGCGACCTCGGCCTGGACTGACACCCCCTCGGGACGACCACCCGGTCGGGGGCGGGCGCGCGCGCGTGTGCCAGACTCGACCGGCCGCGGGAGTGGTGAAACGGCAGCCACGCCAGGTTTAGGTCCTGGTGCCCGAGAGGGCGTGCGGGTTCGACTCCCGTCTCCCGCACCACCGCGTGAGTGCGTGGGTTCCTGCCCGCAACGCCGCGTCCCCGCACGACCGCGTCGCTCCGCCGTCCACGCCGCCGGACGCACGGAAGGGCGCCCGCCGTGCGGCGGACGCCCTCCTCGCGTGGTTCTGCCGGTGGCCGCGGACCGCGGCCCGGGCGACGGCTCAGGCCCCGGCGGGCGCGCCCTGCCGGGCGGCGATCTGCGCGCGGACCTCGTCCATGTCGAGGTCCTTCACCGCGGTGACGACCTGCTCCAGCGCGGGCCCGGGCAGCGCACCGGCCTGGTTGAAGACGAGGATGCCGTCGCGGAACGCCATGAGCGTGGGGATCGACGTGATCTGCAGCTCCGCGGCGAGCTGCTGCTCGGCCTCGGTGTCCACCTTCGCGTGGACGATCTCCGGGTGCTGCTCGGACGACGCCTCGAACACCGGGCTGAACTGGCGGCACGGGCCGCACCAGGACGCCCAGAAGTCGACGAGGACGATGTCGTTGTCCTTGATGGTCTCCGCGATCGTGTCGACGGTCAGCGCTGTGGTGGCCATGTGTCTTCCCTCCTGGCGGTTGCGTGCGGTACAGCGTCCGCGGGCGCCGGGGTATTCCCCGCACGGGGTTGCGGCGGCCGGGTCCCGGGGCGCGACCGGCACGGGACGTGAGCGGCGTCGCGCGCGGCGGTCGGGCGCACGCCCCCCGGCACGCGGTAGAACTGCACGGTGACCGCGTCCGCCGAGTTCCCCCGCGACCCCGAGCGTCCCGCCGGCTGGCTCAGCCGTGAGGACATCGCCACCGTCCGCGCCCAGATCCCGATCCTCTACGTGGACGCCGTGCCCGTGCGCGTCGACGACTCCGGCGACGTCGTCGCGGTCGGCCTGCTGCTGCGCGTCACGCCCGAGGGCGTCATGTCCCGCGCCCTCGTCAGCGGCCGCGTCATGCACCACGAGCGCGTGCGCGACGCGCTGCTGCGGCACATCGAGAAGGACCTCGGCCCGATGGCGCTGCCGCAGGTGCCCGCGTCGCCGCAGCCGTTCACCGTCGCCGAGTACTTCCCCACGCCCGGTGTCACGCCGTACCACGACCCCCGCCAGCACGCGGTGTCGCTCGCGTACGTCGTCCCCGTCACCGGCGACTGCCGGCCGCAGCAGGACGCGCTCGACCTCGCGTGGCTCACGCCCGAGGAGGCGTGCACCGAGGCCGTCCAGGTCGAGATGAACGGCGGCCAGGGCCTGCTCCTGCGGCAGGCGATGGCCTGGGTGGGCCGGCTGCCCTGACCGGTCAGCCGAGCGCGAGCTGCGGCCAGTCCGCCAGGTCGGCGCGCAGCGCACGGTCGTGCGTCGCGACCACCACCGCGGCGGACGTCGCACGCAGCGCCGCCGTCACCTCGTCCACCAGGCCGACCGACAGGTGGTTGGTCGGCTCGTCGAGGACCAGCACGTGGGGTGCCGCCAGCAGCGCGCACGCGAGGTCGAACCGTCGGCGCTGACCCAGCGACAGCTCGCGCAGCGGGCGCTCCAGGTCCGCCTCCGTGAGCAGCCCGAGGGCCGCGACGGGCACGAGCCGGTCCGGGTCGAGGACGCCCGCGTCCAGCAGCCGGAGCGCGTGCCGCGCGTACGCGTCGAACGCCGTCAGGGGTGCCTCGCCGGGCGCCGGCGCGGCGACGTGCTCGGCGGGCCCCTCCTGCGACAGCACGCCCAGGCGCACGTGGGGCCCGACGTCGCGCGTGCCGCGGTCGAGCGCGACGGCGCCCGCGAGCGCCGCGAGGAGCGTCGACTTGCCGGAGCCGTTGGGTCCCGTGACGAGCAGCCGACCGGCGGGCGGCACCTCGACCCGGCGCCCCGGCAGGTCCAGCCGGCCGTCCACGCGGGGCGCGCGCAGGTCGAGCAGCGGACCTCCGGGCCAGTCGGGCGGGACCGACGGCAGGTCGGGGAACGTGAGCGTCGGCGGCGGGACCGGGACGTCCACCGCGTCGCGCTCGAGCTGCTGCACGAGGCGGTCGGCGGCCTTGACGTGCGTGCGGGCGCGCGTGCCGCGCCGGTGCTTCTGCGAGCCCTTCGGCGGGCGCCACTCGTCGGACAGGCCCTCGTACGACGCGTCGAGCCGGGCCGCCAGCACGGCCGCCCGCTTGCGCTCGGCGCGGTACCGGGCGCGCCAGCGGCGCAGCATCTGGTCGCGCGCGAACCGGTAGTCGGCGTACCGCGCCGCGCCGTACAGCACCGGGCGCCCGTCCATCGACGGGTCCATGTCGAGGATGCCGGTCATGACGTCGTCGAGCAGCCGGCGGTCGTGCGTGACGATGACCAGGCCGCCCTGCCAGCCGCGCAGCCGCTCGGTCAGGTGCTCGATGCCCGCGACGTCGAGGTGGTTCGTCGGCTCGTCGAGCAGCAGCAGGTCGGCGCGCTCCGCGACGCGGCACGCCAGGCGCACGCGGTACCGCTCGCCGACGCTCAGGGCGTCGAGCCGACGCCCGCGGTCGCGCGGCGCACCGAACCGGGCGAGGGCCTCGTCGACGCGGCGGTCCACGTCCCACGCCGCGAGGTGCTCGTACCGCGCGATCGCCGCCGACAGCCACGTCACGTCGCCGCCGTCGTGGTCGAACGCGTCGATGGCGGTCTGCAGCTCGTCCGCCGCCGTGCGGGCGGCCGCGAGGGTCGCGTCGACGAGCGTCCCGACGGTCTCGCCCGGGCGGACGTCGAGGTCCTGCTCCACCACCGCCAGCGAGCCGTGCCGGCGCACGCGTCCCTGCTGGGGCACCAGCCGGCCGGCGAGCACCGCGAGCAGCGTCGACTTGCCGGCGCCGTTCTCGCCGACGAGCCCGATGCGGTCGCCGGGCGACACGGTGAGGTCCAGCGCGTCGAGGACGGGCCGGCCCGGGTAGCCGAACGTGACGCCCTCGGCGACGAGCTGCACGTCGCCGGGGCGTCCCGCGGGGTCCGGGACGGGTCCGGTCATGCGCGCGGCGCTCCTCCGGACGTGCCGAGCGCCGCGACGAGGACGGGCACGAGCGCGCGGAACGCCTGCCCGCGGTGGCTGATCGCGTTCTTCTCCTCCGGCGTCAGCTCGGCGCACGTGCGGGTGTCCCCCAGCGGGACGAGCACCGGGTCGTAGCCGAACCCGCCCGCCCCGAGGGGTGCCGTCGCGAGCGTGCCCTCGAGCGTCCCCAGCTCGACGTGCTCCGTCCCGTCGGGCGTGACGAGCGCCGCGGCGCACACGAAGCGCGCGCGGCGGTGCTCCGGGCGCACGTCGGCGAGCTGCGCGAGGAGCAGCGCGAGGTTCGCGGCGTCGTCGCCGTGCCGCCCCGACCACCGGGCCGAGAAAATGCCCGGCGCGCCGCCGAGCACGTCGACCGCGAGGCCGGAGTCGTCCGCGACCGCCGGCAGGCCGGTGTGCGCCGCGAGGGCGCGGGCCTTGATGAGCGCGTTCTCGGCGAACGTCACGCCGTCCTCGACGGGCTCGGGCGCCTGCACGTCGCGCGCGCCGACCACTGCCTCCGGGGCGAGCCCCGGCAGCGCCGGCGCGAGGATGGCGCGCAGCTCGCCGACCTTGTGCTGGTTGTGCGTCGCGAGGACGAGGCGCGCACCGGCGGGGACGCTCACGCCGTGGTCCCGGCGGCGGGCGCGGCGGCGGAGGCGGGGGCGGCGGCGGCCGCGCGCGTGGCGGAGCCGTCCGACGGGTCGGCGGCGAGCGCCGCCTGCTGCAGGCGCGTGAGCTCGGCCGTGCCCGCGAGCGCGAGGTCCAGCAGCGCGTCGAGCTCGGCGCGGTCGAACGGCGCGTGCTCCGCGGTGCCCTGCACCTCGACGAACGTGCCGGACCCGGTGACGACGACGTTCATGTCGGTCTCGGCGCGCACGTCCTCCTCGTACGGCAGGTCGAGCACGGGGCGTCCGCCGACGACCCCGACGCTCACCGCCGCGACCGAGTCGCGCAGCACCTGCCGGCCCGGCTTCACGAGGCGCTTGCGCTGCGCCCACGCGACCGCGTCGGCGAGCGCGACGTACGCACCCGTGATGGCGGCCGTGCGCGTGCCGCCGTCCGCCTGCAGGACGTCGCAGTCGAGCACGATCGTGTTCTCGCCGAGGGCGGCGACGTCGATGACGGCGCGCAGCGACCGGCCGACCAGCCGCGAGATCTCGTGCGTCCGCCCGCCGACGCGGCCCTTGACCGACTCGCGGTCCGACCGGCTGCTCGTCGCGCGCGGCAGCATCGCGTACTCGGCGGTCACCCAGCCCTCGCCGGAGCCCTTGCGCCAGCGCGGCACCCCCTCGGTGAACGAGGCGACGCACAGCACCTTCGTCCCGCCGAACTCGACGAGGACGCTGCCCTCGCCGGCGTCGAGGAAGCGCCGCGTGATGGTGACGGGCCGCAGCTGGTCGGCGCGCCGCCCGTCGGCGCGCACGGAGACGTCAGAGGTCGAAGCACCCATGCCCCGACCCTACGTGCCCACCCCACCCACCCCGTCCCCCGTCCACCCCCCACGTCCCCCTCCCCCACCCCTCGCGCCGACTGCGGTAGCTCGCACCGAGCGCGGTGGTTGCACCTGCCGCACTCGGCGCGAGCTGCCGCACTCGGCGGTCGGGAGTCTCGGCGGCCGGTCGTGCGGTCAGCCCGGGACGCCCGCGGCGCGGAGGCGGTCGGTCATGGCGCGTCCCGACCACGCCTCGTCCCACGTCCAGCGCACGACCGTCGCGCCGGTCGCACGGATGCGGTCCTCCCGCAGCTTCTCGCGCCAGACGACGTCCGCGGGGTCGACGCCGCCGCGGGTTCCCGGCACGACGTCGGACCGGTACTTCACGCGGCCGTCGAACTCGCCGACGACACGGCACCGCGGCCACCAGAAGTCCACGCGCGCGACCACGCCGCGGGCGTCGACGACGACGTGCTGCAGGACGGGTGCCACCAACCCGCTCTCCGCCATCCGGACGCGGCTCAACGACTCCCCCGGCGACTCGGCGCGGGCGTCGAGCAGCCCGAGGGCGGCGCGGGCACGCCGCACACCGCGCGTACCGGGCGGCAGGGACGCGAGCTCCTCCTCGACCTCGTGCACCGACGTCGCGCCGGTACGCACTGCGTGGTCGCCCGCCACGACGGCGGGGAGCACGCCGCCGTGGCGCGCGAGGTCGACCACGGTGCGCGCGACGGAGGTGACGTGGACGCCCCGGACGACGAGCGACGCCGGAGGAGCCGCCGTCGTGTGCCGCGTGACGTCGCCGTGGGACCGCCCGCCGGGCGACCGGCCGGTGGTCACGTGCACACGGTCGTCGGGCCACCCGACGACCGGCAGCCCGTGCACGGCCGCCGCCGACCGGTGCGAGAAGAGCGGTGGCCGCTGCGCCGCCGCCGCCACGGCGTCCACGCCGGCCCGCGCACGGTCGTCCGGGCTCCATGCCGCCCACTCCTCCGCCGGCGCGTACGCACCCCGCCGGACGCGGTGCAGACGCACGTCGCGCCACGGCGGCCGCCCACGGGCCTCACCGGCACGTGCGTCCAGCACGCCCCGTCCCCCGAGCACCGTCGTCACCGCGTCCCCGTCCACGGGTGCACGGTGCCAGCCGGCGCGGGAGCGCACGCGCCGCCGTCCACACCCCCGGACGGTCGACACGACCACGCGTGTCCCGACGACCACGCCGAGCGCGGCACGTCGCACCGAGCGCGGGTGGTGCACCTACCGCACTCGGTGGTACGTGCAGCACTCGGCGGTACATGCAGCACTCGGCGGACGTCCGCGGCGCGGCTGGCGGACCGCGCCGGGCACCGGGTGCCGAGTGCGGCACGTCGCACCGAGCGCGGGTGCTGCACCCGCCGCACTCGGTGGGAGGTGCCGCACTCGACGTGGTGCCGCGGGTGGGTGGGGGGGCTACCGGGGGTCAGAGGGGGATCGTCAGGCCCGGGTGGGCGAGGGTGACGTCGCCGTCGTACGCGGTGCGGGCCTCGGCGAGGGCGACGGCGGGGTCGTTCCAGGCGGGCACGTGCGTGAGGACGAGGCGTCGGGACCGGCCGCGGGCGGCCGCCTCGCCGGCGCGGCGGCCCGTCAGGTGCACGCCGCGCAGGTGGTCGTCGCGCCCCTCGACGTAGGCCGCCTCCGCGAGCAGCAGGTCCGCGTCGGCGGCGAGCGCGTCGAGGCCCGGGCACGAGTCGGTGTCGCCGCTGTACGCGAGCGTGACGGTGCGGGCGGGGTCGTCCTCGGACGGGCCCGTGACGCGCACGCCGAACGCCGGGATGGGGTGGACGACCGGCACGGGCTCGAGCGTCAGCGGGCCGACCGTCACGGTCCGGCCCGGCTCCCACGTCTCGACGGCGAACTGCTCGCCGGTGTGCGTCGCCGGGTCCTTGCCGGACAGCTGCGCGAGGCGGTCGACGGTGCCGACGGGCCCGAGCACCCGCAGCGGCGGCAGCGCCCCGGCCGGGCGGTAGCGGCGCAGGACGCCGAGCACGGCCATGTCGGCGACGTGGTCGGCGTGCAGGTGCGACAGCGCGACCGCGTCCAGCGCCGCCGGGTCGCCGTAGCGCTGCAGGGGCCCGAGCGCGCCGTTGCCGAGGTCGAGCACGACCGACCACGTCCGACCGTCGGCGTCGTCCGCCTGCACGAGGTAGGACGACGCGGCGGAGTCCGGCCCGGGGAACGAGCCGGCGCAGCCGACCACGACGAGCCTCATCGCAGGGCCCCCCGCAGGGCGACGCGCGGCTCGACGGCGTCGACCTCCGGGCCGAGGAACCGGCGCGCGAGGGCCGTGAACCCCACCGGGTCGCCGGTGGCGAGGAAGCGGTGCGTGGGCGGACCGGCGGCGGGGTCGCGCTCGAGGTCGTGCGCGACGAGCTGGCGGTACACGTCCTTGGCCGTCTCCTCGGCGCTCGAGACGAGCGTGACGTCGTCGCCCATGACGTAGGAGATGGCGCCCGTGAGCAGGGGGTAGTGCGTGCAGCCGAGGACGAGCGTGTCGACGCCGGCCGCCCGCACCGGGTCGAGGTACTCGTGCGCGACGTCGAGGACCTCGGGGCCGGACGTGACGCCGGCCTCGACGAGCTCCACGAAGCGCGGGCACGCCTGCGACGTCAGCTCGACGCGCGCGACGGCGAACGCGTCGTCGTACGACCGGGAGTCGATGGTCGCGCGCGTCCCGATGACGCCGATGCGGCCGTTGCGCGTCGCGGCGACCGCCCGGCGCGCCGCCGGCAGGATCACCTCGACGACCGGCAGCCCGCGACGCAGCGTGTAGCGCTCGCGCGCGTCGCGCAGCACCGCCGACGACGCGCTGTTGCACGCGATGACGAGCATCTTGACGCCCGCGTCGACGAGGTCGTCCATGATCTCGAGCGCGTGGGCGCGGACCGCCGCGAGCGGCTTCGGGCCGTAGGGGCCGTTCAGGGTGTCGCCGATGTACAGCGTCGACTCCGTCGGCAGCTGGTCGAGGACCGCGCGTGCGACCGTGAGCCCGCCCACGCCGGAGTCGAAGATGCCGATGGGGGCGTCGTTCACCCTGCCGAGACTAGCCGTCGGAGCGTCCGCGGCCCGGCCGACGCTCGTCGGGTGCGGCGAGCATCACAGCGAGCAGCGACTCCTGGAGCCACGACAGCGCGCCGTACACCGACGCCAGGTACGCGCGCACGTCGTCCTCGGCCGCGCCGGCGAGGCCGTCGTAGAGCGCCTCCGAGTCGGCGTCGGTGCGGATCTCGAGGCGGTCGGCCAGGACGAGCCGCAGGTCGGTGAGGGTCGCGGCGACGTCGTCCGCGGACGCGGGGGCGACGACGAACGCGTCGTCCGGCCACCCGGGCTCCCCGTGCACGAGCGCGGTCCACAGGGACCGCAGCCGGGCGACCTTGCGCGCGCGCAGGTCGTCCTCGGTGAGGCGGCGGAACTCCTGCGCCACCTCGGCGTCGTCGCGCGACGCGTCGGGCAGGAGGCGACGCACCGCGGGGTCGTCGGGCGGCGGCAGCGGCGCGGTGCGGACGGTCCACGGACCCGCGGGGGCGCCGTGGGCGGGCCCGGCGGCCGCGTGCGGCCCGGGTCCGGCCGCCGGGACGCCGTCCTCGAAGCGCCCGGCCCCCAGCAGCTCGGCGACGTCGGCGACGACGGACGCGACGACGGCACGCTCGCCGGCGTCCATGCGGGCCACGTACCGGCCCTTCTGCCGGCGGAACGCCCGCATCACTCGCCCCCGCGCTGCAGCGTCGCCCACAGGCCGTACCCGTGCATCGCCTGCACGTCGACCTCCATCGCCTCACGGTTGCCGGTCGACACGACCGCGCGGCCCTCCTGGTGCACCTGCCGCATGAGCCGCTCCGCCTTCTCCCGCGGGAAGCGGAAGTACGTCTGGAAGACGTACGTGACGTACGACATCAGGTTCACCGGGTCGTTCCACACGATGGTCACCCAGGCGTCCGCGAGACCGGTGGCCTCGTCGGCCTCGACGGTCGTGTCGGGGACAGCGGTCGGGGCGGGCACGTGACCACTGTAGGTGCGGGCGCCCACGCGGCCCCACCGCCGCGTCGCCCGGACGGCGTGCCGCGCGGTCCGCGCCGTGCCCGCCGCGGCACGCGTGCGGGGTCGGGCGCGCGGCGTGTGCGGGTGACCGCCGCCGTCTACGTTGACGCCATGACCGACACGCGCGAGCGCGACGCCGTCGCGCCCCGGGCCGCGACCGACCCCGCCCTCCCCCGGCCGGGCGCGGACGCGAGCACGGCCCTGCTCACGGACCGCTACGAGCTGACGATGCTGCAGGCCGCGCTGGCCGACGGCACGGCGCACCGCCGGTGCGTGTTCGAGGTGTTCAGCCGCCGCCTGCCGCACGGCCGCCGCTACGGCGTGCTCGCCGGCACCGGCCGCGTGCTCGAGGCGCTGGACACGTTCCGGTTCGGCACCGCGGAGCTCGACTGGCTCGCGGACGAGGGCGTCGTCGACGACCCGACCCTCGACTTCCTGGCCGGCTACCGGTTCACCGGCTCGGCCGTCGGGTACGCCGAGGGCGAGATGTTCTTCCCGCAGTCCCCCGTGCTGGTCGTCGAGGGCACGTTCGCCGAGGCGGTCCTGCTCGAGACGCTCGTGCTGTCGGTGCTCAACTACGACTCCGCGATCGCGTCCGCCGCGTCCCGCATGACGAGCGCCGCGGTCGACCGGCCCTGCCTCGAGATGGGGGCCCGGCGCGCGCACGAGCACGCCGCGGTGGCGGCGGCCCGCGCGGCGGTGGTCGCCGGGTTCGCCGCGACGTCGAACCTGGAGGCCGGCCGCCGGTACGGGCTGCCGACGATCGGCACGGCGGCGCACGCCTACACGCTCCTGCACGACGACGAGCCGTCGGCGTTCGCGTCGCAGGTCGCCGCGCTCGGGTCGGGCACCACGCTGCTCGTCGACACGTACGACGTGCGGCGCGGCGTGGAGCACGCGCTGGCGGCCGCGGGGACGGGCCTGGGCGCCGTCCGGCTCGACTCCGGCGACCTCGGCGTGCTCGCGCACGAGGTGCGTGCGCAGCTCGACGCCGCCGGGGCCCGGGGCACGCAGATCGTCGTGACGTCCGACCTCGACGAGCACGCGATCGCCTCGCTCGCCGTCGCGCCGGTCGACTCCTACGGCGTCGGGACGTCGCTGGTGACGGGCTCGGGCGCCCCGACGTGCGGCATGGTCTACAAGCTCGTGGCGCGCGAGGACCGCGACGGCGTCCTGCAGCCGGTCGCGAAGGCGTCCCGGTCGAAGACGAGCCTCGGCGGCCGGAAGTCGGCCGCGCGGCGCCTCGACGGCGACGGTCGCGCGGTCGAGGAGGTGCTCGTGACGGGCCCGGAGGACGCGGTGGTCGCGTGGACGGCCGCGCAGCGCCGCGAGCCGAGCCCGGACCTGCGCCTCCTGCACGTCCCGCTCGTGGCCGACGGCGAGGTGCTGCCGGGTGCGACGGGCGCGGAGGGCGTCCGTGCCGCGGCACGCCGCCACCGCACGTCCCGGGACGAGCTGCCGCGCGGCGCACGCCGGCTGTCCGCGGACGAGGCGGCCGTGCCGACGGTCGAGGTCCGCGTCGGCTGACGCGTCGGCCGCCGGCCCGGCCGGCCGGCACGACGGCGGGCACCGGGGGGTGTCACCCGCGGGCGCGTGCCCGCCGCACGCACGGGAACGGGCCGGGACGCTGGTGGCGTCCCGGCCCGGTGTCCGTCGCGGTCGGCGGAGGGGGTGCTGACCGCGGTGGCCGCTCGCGGCGGGCCGGCGCGTGGGCCGGTGGCGCGAGCGGCGGTGCTCAGATCCTGGCGCGACCCCGGCCGCGGCCGACGAGGCCGAGGATCAGGCTGACGACGAGCACGATGGCGCCGATCCAGATCAGGAACTCGCCGATGCCGGTGGCGACACCGAGGACGAGCAGCACGACGCCGACGAGGATGAGGATGAGCCATGCAGGCATGTGGACACCTCTTTCTAGGACGCCGACGACGCGCACGCCGCCGGGCTCCCACCTGTGATGACCCGGAGGTCCCGGGTCCGTTTTGTCACGGCTAGAGCCTGGCAGCGCGCGGCCCGGTCGGCATCCGGAACGGTCGACTTGCGACGTCAAGACCCGCTGGTATGTGGTCGCGTGTCCAGCGCGCTGACCTGCGATCTCATCCCCATCTCATTGTCCGCATAGTGAGACGCGATGGTTCGTCACCGCTTGCCGACGAACCACCCGCGCAGCATCGCGACCCGCGCCTGGAGCTCGTCGGGCGCCGCCAGCGCGACCTCGGGGCCGCCGCACCGGCGCCGCAGCTCGGCGTGCACCGTCGCGTGCGGCTGCCCGCTGCGGCGCGCCCACGCACCGACGAGCTGCGCGAGCTCCTTGCGGAGCTCCGCCTGCTTGCGGTGGTCCATCTCCGCCGGCGCGACGGCCGCCTGCCCCCGGGCGCGCCGCGCACCCTGCTGGTCCGCCTGGCGCTGCCGCAGCAGCGTGGCGACCTGGTCGGCGTCGAGCAGCCCGGGGAGCCCGAGGAAGTCGAGCTCCTCCTCCGAGCCGACCTCGGCGCCCGTCCCGAACTCGCCGCCGTCGAACAGCACGCGGTCGAAGGACGCCTGGGCCTCGAGCGCCTCGAACGCGCCCGCCACGCCGTCCTTGCCGACGGCGTCGGGCGACGACGCCTCGCGCTCGGCGGCCGCGAGCAGCGCGGCCTCGGGGTCGGCGTCGTCCTTCGTCGGCCGGTCGAGCGCGTGGTCGCGCTCGACCTCCATCGTCGACGCGAGCTCGAGCAGCTGCGGCACGCTCGGCAGGAAGACCGACGCGGTCTCCCCGCGACGGCGCGCACGCACGAAGCGCCCGACCACCTGCGCGAAGAACAGCGGCGTCGCGGCGCTCGTCGCGTAGACGCCCACCGCGAGGCGGGGCACGTCGACGCCCTCGGACACCATCCGCACGGCCACGAGCCAGCGCGCGTCGCTCGCGGAGAACTCCTCGATGCGGTCGCTGGCGCCGTCGTCGTCGGACAGGACGATCGTCGGCGACTCCCCCGTGATCCGGGCGATGTGCCCGGCGTAGGCGCGCGCGTCCGTCTGGTCGGTGGCGATGATCATGGCGCCGGCGTCGGGCACCGTGCGGCGCACCTCGGTCAGGCGCCGGTCGGCCGCCGTGATGACGGAGGGGATCCACTCGCCGTTCGGGTCGAGGGCCGTCCGCCACGCCTGCGCGGTCATGTCCTTGGTGAGCGGCTCGCCGAGGCGCGCCGCGATCTCGTCGCCCGCGCGCGTGCGCCAGCGCATCGAGCCCGAGTAGGACATGAACAGCACGGGCCGCACGACGTGGTCGCGCAGCGCGTCGCCGTAGCCGTACGTGTAGTCGGCCACCGAGCGGCGGATGCCCTGGCCGTCCGGCGCGTACGTGACGAACGGGATGGGGGCCGTGTCCGAGCGGAACGGCGTCCCCGTCAGGGCGAGGCGGCGGGTCGCACCCTCGAACGCCTCCCGGACCGCGTCGCCCCACGACAGGGCGTCGCCGCCGTGGTGGACCTCGTCGAGGATGACCAACGTGCGCTCGGCACCCGTGCGGGCGGCGTGCAGGGCCGGCTTGCTGGCGACCTGCGCGTACGTCACGGCCACGCCGTCGTAGCCGGCGCCGTGGCGGCCCTGCGCGTTCGTGAACCGCGGGTCGAGGCGGATGCCGACGCGCGCGGCGGCGTCCGCCCACTGCTTCTTCAGGTGCTCCGTCGGGGCCACGACCGTGACGCGGCGGACGACGCGCGCCTCGAGCAGCTCGGTCGCGATCCGCAGGGCGAAGGTCGTCTTGCCGGCGCCGGGCGTGGCGACCGCGAGGAAGTCACGCGGCGACTCGCGCCGGTACTGCTCGATCGCCTCCGCCTGCCAGGCCCGCAGGCTCCCCGCCGCGCCCCACGGCGCGCGCGCGGGGAACGCCGGCGGCAGCTGCGACGCTGCCGACGACGAGGGGTGCTGCGGGGTGGTGGTGGGGCGCGGTGCCGCGCTCACGCGCCGCCCGACCCGGAGCCCTTGCCGCGGCCGAAGCCCCAGCGCCGGCCCGACCCGCCCGAGCCCTCACCCCCGGAGTCGCCGCCGCCGTCCTGCGGCTCGCGCAGACCCTCGTAGATCTCCTTGCACACGGGGCAGACCGGGAACTTCTTCGGGTCGCGGCCCGGCACCCAGACCTTGCCGCACAGTGCCACGACGGGTCGGCCGGTCATGGCCGACTCCATGATCTTCTCCTTGCGCACGTAGTGCGAGAAGCGCTCGTGGTCGCCGGGCTCGACCTGCTCCGTCGTCTCCTCGCGCTCGAGGACCGACGTGCCGCCCCGGGTGTCCGGGCCGAACGGGTCGTCGGGGCCGGCGGGCGGCGGGGTCGGGTCGCTCATGGCCTCCATCGTACGTGCCGGGCCCGACACACCCACCGGTCCGCGCGCACCGGGACGGCGTTTGACACGCGCGCCGCTCTGTATCAATGTAATGGCACATTGCTACAGGAGGAGTCGCATGTCGCACTACGCCGTCCTCGTGCTCGTCGCGCTGCTCGGTGTGGGTCTCGCCCTCACCGTGGCGGTGCGGTCGGGTGCCGCCACCCCCGCGCCCGACGGCCCCCCGGGCGCCGTCGACGTCGACCACGCGCCGGCCGCGTACCGGCGCGCGCGACGGCACGCCGGCGTCGTCGCGGCCCTGGCGTGGGGCGCCCTGCTCGCCGTCGTCCTGCTGACGCCGGCGCCGGTGCTCGCGGCGCCCGGCCGGTGGCAGGGGCTGCTGCTGGGCTGCGTGCCCGTGACCGCAGGGCTCGCGTTCCTGCTGGTGGCGGCGATCGGCGAGCGGACGTGGCCGCGACCCGCCGGGGCGCGGCGCCGGGCGCCCCTGCGCCCCCGGCACGTGCGCGACGTCGCGCCGCCCGCGCTGCGCCGGCTCGCGTGGGCGTGGGCGGGCGGGCTCGTCGTCGCGACGCTCGCGTTCGGCCTGACCGCGGCGCCGGACGCCCGCTCGGTGGCCGTCACCTACGCACCCGGGCACAGCGGGGGCGGCGGCCCCTACCCCGGCTGGGCGTACGGCGTGCCGCTCACCGCGGCCGCCCTGGTCGTCCTCCTCGCCGGCGAGGGCGTGCTGCGGCTCGTCGCCGCACGCCCGGTCGTCGCCGCCACCACCGAGGACGACGACGTGCGGCTGCGGCGCGCGTCCGCGCGCCGCGTGCTCGCCGGCACGCAGCTCGTGCTCGGCAGCACGCTCGCCGGCGTCCTGGCCGTGGGCGGGGCCACGCTGCGCCTCGTGGGCCGGGCGCACGAGTACGCCGTCGACGGCGCGTCGTACGCGCTCGGCGCGCCGTGGGTCGTCGCCGTCGGCACGGTGGCGGCGGTGGCCGGGATGCTCGTCGGTCTCGCGTCGCTCGTCGTCGCGGCGCGCGCCCTGCGCCGCGCGGCACGCGACGCCGGCGCCCCCGTCGTCCCCGCCGGGACGCTGCCGTGAGCGTGCAGCTCGAGGTCGACCTCGACTCCGGCGTGCCCGTGTACGAGCAGGTCCGCGCCCAGGTCGTCGCGCACGTCGCGGCCGGGCGGCTGCGTCCCGGCGACCGGCTGCCCACCATCCGGGCGCTCGCGACCGACCTCGGCGTCGCGCCCGGCACGGTCGCCCGCGCCTTCCGCGAGCTGGAGGCGACCGGCGTCGTCGTGACCCGTCGCCGCGCCGGCACGCAGGTCGCCGCCGGCGCCACCGCCGCGGACGACGCACCGCGCGCCGCGGCCGCGGCGTACGCGGACGCGGCGCGCTCGGCGGGTCTCACGCCGGACGAGGCGCTCGACCTCGTGCGCGGCGTCCTCCTCGGCACCGCGGCGCGGCGCACTCCCCCGCACGGATGACCGGCGCGCGCACCGGCCGGCACCGACGCCGACCGGCACGCGCGCCGACCGGCACGGACCCGCCGTCCCGCGGCCCTACAGCCCCTGCCACGCCGGCTTCGACGCCCACGTCTCGCGGTAGTACCCCGCGAGCTGGAGGCGGCTCGCCGCCGGCTCGTCGACCAGCACGCTCACGTGCGGGTGCATCTGCAGGACGGTCGCGGGCCACATCGCGCTCACCGGCCCCTCGACGAGCTGGTGCACCGCCTCGGCCTTGCCGCGCCCCTGCGCGAGCAGCACGAGGTGCCGCGCGGACAGGATCGTCGCCAGGCCCTGCGTCAGGCAGTGCGTCGGGACGGCGTCGACGTCGCCGCCGAAGAACCGCGCGTTGTCCTCGCGCGTCTGCCGGGTGAGCGTCTTGACCCGCGTCCGCGACGCGAGCGAGGAGCCGGGCTCGTTGAACGCGACGTGCCCGTCGGTGCCGATGCCGAGCAGCTGCAGGTCGACGCCGCCCGCGTCGGCGATGGCGCGCTCGTACGCGGCGCACGCGCCGGCGAGGTCGTCGGCGAGCCCGTCGGGCCCGAGCACGGCGTCGGGGTCGAGGTCCACGCGCGACACCAGCTCGCGCTCGACGACCGTGCGGTACCGCTCGGGGTGGTCCGCCGGCAGCCCGACGTACTCGTCGAGCAGGAACGCGCGGGCGCGCGCGAACGACAGACCCTGCTCGGCGTGCCGGCGGGCGAGCTCGTCGTAGACGGCGAGCGGGCTGGAGCCCGTGGCGAGCCCGAGGACGGCCTGCGGACGCGCCGCGAGCAGCCGCTCGACGGCGTCGGCGGCGAGCCGCGCGAGCTCCACCGCGGGGGCGATGACGACCTCCATCAGACGACCTCCCCCCGTCCGACCAGCGCGGCACCCACCGCGCCCACCGGTACCCCGGGCGGCGCGAGCCGCACCCGGTCCGCCAGGCGCAGCGACGCGAGGAACGGCGACGCGGCGGCCTCGGCGTCGAGCGCGGCACGCACGGCGCGCAGCAGCGGCTCGCCCACGGTGCTCACCCCGCCGCCCACGACGACCCGGTCGACGTCGCACGTCAGCACGAGGACGCGCACCGCGGCGCCGACCGCCCACGCGTACCGGTCCCGGACGCGCACGGCGTCGGGGTCCCCGGCCGCGGCCGCCTCGAACAGCACCGCGGGCGCGGGCCGCCCGTCGGTCGACGGCCAGGCGGCGTCGAGCGCGCTGCCCGACGCGTACTGCTCGACGCACCCGCGCTGCCCGCACTTGCACGGCAGGCCGTCCGGCACGAGCGTCAGGTGCCCGACCTCGCCGGCCGCGCGGTGCGTGCCGCGGCGCAGCTGCCCGTCGAGCAGCAGGCCGGCGGCGACGCCCGTGCCGAGCGCGAGGAACGCGAGGTCCCGCGCGTGCCCCGCCCGGTCGGGCCCCGGCACGGTGTGCGCGGCGCCGAGCACGGCGACGTTGAGGTCGTTCTCGACGCGCACGACGGTGCGCCCGCCGAGCACGGCCGTGGCGGCGGCGGCGAGGGCGAACGGGTGCGCGACGCCGACGTTGACGGCGTGCTCGAGGGTCCCGGTCGCCGGGTCGACGACGCCGGGCACGCCGACGCCCACGCCGACGAGCCGCTCGAGCGCGAGCCCCTGGGCCGTCGCGAGCGACCGCACGGCCGTCGTGACCGCGTCGAGGACGCCGTCCGGCCCGGCCACGGTCGGGGCACGGTGCGTCCGGGCGACGCGCCCGTCGGCGTCGAGCAGCACGGCGAGCACCTTGGTGCCGCCGACGTCGACGCCCACGGACCAGCCGGGCGGCCGGGACGCCGCCTGGGCCGCGCGCACGCCGTCGGGGGTGCCGGCCGGCCCGGCGACGCGCAGCGCCGCCGCTCCCCCGGCACGCAGGGTGGTGGTCTCCATCGCTCAGCCCTTGACCGCTCCGGACACGAGCCCGCCGGTCATCCGCCCCTGCACGATCAGGAAGAAGATGATCACGGGCACCGCGACGAGGACCGAGCCCGCCATGAGCGCCCCCCAGTCCGTCGCCTTGGTCGCCTGCTGGAACGTGCGCAGCCAGACCGGCAGGGTCATCTGCTCGGGCCGCGTCATGATGATCAGGGCCATCATGAACTCGTTCCACGCCTGCAGGAACGCGAACACCCCGGTCGCGACGAGCCCCGGCGCGAGCAGCGGGAAGGTCACCTTCCAGAACGCCCGCCCGCGCGAGCAGCCGTCGATCATGGCGGCCTCCTCGAGCTCGACGGGCACGCCGTTGACGAACCCGCGCAGCGTCCACAGCGTGAACGGCAGGACCCCCGCGAGGTAGACGATGCCGAGGCCGACGACCGTGTTGAGCAGGCGCCACCCGTCGACCAGCTGGAAGACGCTGATCATCATGGCCTCGCCCGGGATCATCTGGACGACGAGGATCGACAGCACGAACGCGCGCCGGCCGCGGAACCGGAACCGGGTGACCGCGAGCGCGCCGACGAACGCGAACAGCATGGACGCGATCAGCACGAGGAACGTCACCTGCAGCGACGTGCCGAGCGCGGGCAGGAACGGCGAGCGCACCTGCTCGAACATCGCGGTCTCGTAGTTGCGCAGCGTGAGCTGGTCGGGCCAGAAGTGCACGCGCGGGCCGATGATCTCGTTCGTCGGCAGCAGCGACGTGTTGACCATCCAGTACACGGGGAAGGCGAACGCCGCGGCGACGAGCGTGGCGACGACCCCCCAGCCCCACGACGACGCCCGCTTGCGCGCCGGGCGGCGGCGCGGCGTGACGACGGCGGGCACCGCCACGGGACGGGCGTCCGCGCTGACGGCCGGCGCGGCTCCGGCGGCTGCGACGCTCACAGCTCCTCCTCCTTGATCGTCGCCCGCACGTAGTAGGCCGAGATCGCAAGCATGATGACGGTGAAGACGACCGCGATGGCGCTGGCCGCCCCGTAGTGCCCCTGGGCCATGCCCATCTCGTAGATGTAGACACCGAGCGTGCTGGTCTCGGACCGCACGCCGCCGATCCCCTGCAGCACGAAGATCTGGGTGAAGACCTTCAGGTCCCAGATCATCGACAGGACGATGAGCACGGTGTAGATGGCCCGGACGTACGGCACCTGGATCCGGAAGAACCGCTTCGGCGCGCTCGCGCCGTCGATCTGCGCGGCCTCGATGACCTCGTGCGGGATCTGCGTGAAGCCCGCGTACAGCGTGAACGCCACGAACGGGATCGCGCCCCAGACGATGACGAGCGTGGCCACCGCGAAGAACTGCAGCGGCTCGATGAGCCACGGGTGGCCCATCCAGCTCTCGCCGGTCAGGGCCGTCAGCGTGTGGTTGACGACGCCGTACTGGGTGTCGAACATCCAGCCCCACACGAGCATCGCCGCGAGCGGCGGCATGGCCCACGCGAGCAGCAGCCCGACGGACAGCACGAGCCGCATGGCGCGGCCCAGCTTCATCAGCAGCAGCGCGATGAGGGTGCCGAGCGTGATGGTGAGGACGACGCACACGACCATGAGCGCGAAGCTGCGGGCCGTGACGGTCCAGAACCGCGCGTCGGTGAGTGTCTCGGTGTAGTTCCGCAGGCCCACGAACTCGGCCGGCACGCCCATGAGCTGGGCGCGCTCGTACTGCTGGAACGACAGCCACAGCATCCGCACCAGCGGCCAGCCGGTGACGACGCCGAGCGCGGCGAGGCTCGGGGCGAGCAGCAGCCACGGCAGGAGCCGGGCCGGGGTGATCGCGCGCGAGGCGCGGGGGGCCGGAGCCGTCGACGGCGGTGCGGCCTGGAGCGTGGTGGAGCTCATGGAGGTCCTTCCCGCGGGGCGCCGGGCCCCGCCGCCGTGGGGGCGGGGC